>CAKUNY010000010.1 GCA_934668605.1 uncultured Oscillospiraceae bacterium
GCCGAAGACCATCGACTGGACGTTGACAGCGGTGCCCCAATCGGAGGGGATATCGTTCATGCGGCGGTAGTAGATCGCGCGGGGGTTATCCCAGGAACGGAACACGGCCTTGATGGCGCCCATGAGCTGAACCTTGGGATCCTGCGGGAACTCTTCGCCGAGCTTTTCCTTGTATTCGGCCTTGAACTTGTTGGCCAGCTCCTTGAGGTCGTCCGCGGTGAGCTCGGTGTCGAGTGTGACGCCGCGCGCGGCCTTCATCTCGTCGATGAGCTGCTCAAAGTACTTCTTGCCGACCTCCATGACGACGTCGGAGTACATCTGGATGAAGCGGCGATAGGAGTCGTAAGCGAAGCGCGGGTTCTTCGTCTTCTTCGCGAAGGCGACGACGACCTCGTCGTTCAGGCCGAGGTTCAGGATCGTGTCCATCATGCCGGGCATGGATGCGCGCGCGCCGGAACGGACGGAGACGAGCAGCGGGTTATAGAGATCGCCGAACTTCTTGCCGGTCATCTCCTCGAGCTTTTCGACGTACTGCATGATCTCCGCCTCGATCTCGCTGTTGATCTGGCGGTCGTCCTTGTAGTACTGCGTGCAGGCCTCGGTCGTAATGGTGAAGCCCTGCGGAACCGGCATGCCGAGATTGGTCATTTCGGCGAGGTTCGCGCCCTTGCCGCCGAGCAGCTCGCGCATGTTGCCGTTGCCCTCGGAGAACAGGTAAACGTATTTGTGAGACATTTTGTACCCCTTTCCTGTTGGTGGCCGCCTCGTCACTCGACGCGGCCGAGCAGAATTTCTTTTGATATTCAGACAATTACATACTATAGCACAAAGTTCGGTTTTTTCAACTAGAAATTGAAAAATATAAGTAAAATGTGAAAATTTGTTGGATTTTTCGGTTCTTTCAAGCGAAACACACAAGACCCAACTTTTTCGGACAGCGTTTTTGCCCGAAATAAAAGCAACACAACGCGGCAGCCCAAACCGGACTGCCGCGTTTTTGTGAAATATGCTTTGTTTGCCGTCAGCGGGTGCGGGCGGATTTGGGAATTCGGATGGTCAGAACGATCTCACGCTCGGTTTCCTGCTGCTCCGATCTGGCCGGAAACCCGGCAGAACGGATGAGCTCCAACTGGTGGTCAATGCCGTTAAAAAACGGGCGCAGGTCACGCAGAACAAAGCGGGGCGTCCTTGGCCGCTGCGCCGGAGCAAGAAGCGCGTCAATGTAGCGTTCGGTTTTCGCGACTGTCCAGTCGTTTTCCGCGATCAGGTGGATCGCGTGCAGCTGCTCGGCCTCGCTTTCCAGCCGCAAAAGCGCCCGGGCATGGCGCTCGGAAAGCGCGTTTTCGCGAAGAAGCGCGCGCACCTGCTCGGAAAGCCGCAGCAATCGCAGCTTGTTGGCAACCGCGGGCTGGCTTTTCCCGAGCCTGCGCGCCGCCTGCTCCTGCGTGAGATGAAACTCCTGCATGAGCCGCTGGAGCCCTTCGGCCTGCTCGAGATAGTCCAGATCGCGCCGCTGCAAATTTTCGACCAGCGCCAGAAGCCCCGCGTCCTGATCGTCGATGCTTACGATCAGGCACGGCACATCATAAAGCCCCGCAAGTCCTGCCGCGCGCAGCCGCCGCTCGCCTGCGACGAGCTCAAAATACCCCGCTTTTTTCCGGACGGTCAGCGGCTGCAAAACGCCATACTGCCGGATGGACGCGGCCAGCTCCTGCAAGCCCTGCACGTCAAAGACCATGCGCGGCTGCGCGGGGTTCGGGCGGATGCTGGGGATCGGCAGGAAGACGACCTTGCCGCCTTGCAGCGCTCCATTTCTTGTTTTCGGTTGTGTCAACATGGCGCGCCTCCTGTGTGTTTTTCTTTATTTTACGAAGCCAATCGGGAAAAATCGCGCGAAAAAAGGGCTTGACACAAGAAATTGTAGCGCGGTGGGTAGACGGCACAAAATGTGGAGAACCCTGTGGATAATGTGTATAAGTGTGGACAACTGTGTGGATGGTGTGTGTGGAAATGTGGAAAAAGGCGGCCGCCGCACGAAGATCGCAGCTGTGCGGCGGCCGGGGGAAAAGAAATATATGGACTTGTCATGATTGGTAATATGAAATTGTAGTTTGTCGTGAAAATGGGTTTTGCAGGGAGAGCGAAAGCAAAACCCGCGCAAACGGTTCAAAAACCGGGGATCGAGGGGCAAGCCGGGGACGCCGTCACAGCGAAAAAGCGGCGTCGGGGCTTTTGCGGCAGCGTCTGATGGCCGTCAGGCGTCTGCCTCGGGTTCGGTGCGGTCGAGGTAAATATCCTCGGCGGTTCTCTGCGCCTGAATGAGCATTTCCTCCAGACGGTGCAGCTCCTGCTGCGTGCGTTCGATCATGTGGAACAGGTAGATGTATTCCTTCGTAAGCGATTGCATCGGAAGGCCTCCTTTCGTATAGACTCGCCAGCGATATCTTGTTGTGTGTCTCACTGACTGGCTACATCATACACGATTTGAAGGGAAAAGGGTGTCGAACCCCGTCGAACGAAAAAAAATGGCAAAATGAACAGAAAACCTTAACGAAATCTATGCAATTTGGTGAAAAAGACGAGAGAATACGGAAATCAGGGAATTTCTGTCAAACCATATTTGCGCTTCACACGCTCGAGCTTTTCGAGCATCGGCTCCGCGCCGAACCAGAGAAACAGCGCCGTCGCCGCCGCATGCACAAGGTCAAACGGGAAGCCCGTCAGATAATAGGCCTTGAGGACGCTCCAGGAGAGATTCGGCTGGTACAAAATCGCCGACGCGGGGTTCATGAGCCCGCCGTAGATGAAAACCACGCTCACCGCGCCGAAGATGGCCAGCGGCGCACGACCCGCGCGCAAGAGCCCCTTCTGGAAGCAGACGCCCGCCAAAAAGCCGATGAGCCCCATCGCGAACATCTGAAACGGCGTCCAGGGACCCTGACCAAACAGCACGTTCGAGGTCAGCATGCTCATCGCGCCGACGAGAAAGCCCGTCTCCCCGCCGAAGGCCACGCCCGACAAGATCACCAGCGCCGCCACGGGCTTGAATCCTGGCAGCATGAAAAGCGCCGCCCGCCCGGCAACCGCCAGCGCGCACAAGGCAGCGATCAGCACGAGCTCGCGTGCCTTGGGCTTTCGCCCCTCAAAAATCAGAGCGAACGGCGCCATGCACTCGAGAAGCACCAGAAGGGACACCACGCCGTAGCTTTTTTTGCCGAAATACACGATGCCGGCGAAAATCGTCAGAGGCACAAGTAAAAGCGATACCGCGGTGGCAAGCTTCGTCCTTCCGGAAAGCGGCCTTCCGCCGAGGTTCGAGTGTACCGGCTGCGGCGCGGCGCGGCTGAACGACACGGCGAGGACAAACAGGCTCACGATCATCGCGAGGTAAAGTCTGAACGTGTCGCCCGCGAGGCTCGTAAGCCCGCCCTGCGTCAGAAGCTCCGACAGATCGCTGATGCGAAGGATTTTCACGAGGCAGAGGGCTGCGCCGAGGCCTCCGAGCGCGCCGGTCAATTTGCGCCACAGGGGAAGCGGCGGAACCTCGCTCGGAAGAAGATACGCTTTCGCTTTGGCTTCCGATTCCTCCCGCGCCTGTGTTTCCAGAAATTCCTCGTCCGGAAGCTCCGGCTCGGCAGGGAGCGCGCCGCCGCAGGCCGTGATCACGTCCTCCGGGGTGATTGCGCCCGGAAGGAGCCCGCGCGCCATGCGGCTGGCCGAGGTCGTGTAGAAGCTGCCGGAGGAGAAGAATTCCCGGGGCGTCCCCTCGACAACGATCGCGCCGTCAAAGAACATCGCGCAGCGATCCGCGTAGCTCGCGCAGAACTCCGCGTCGTGGCTGACCATGACCACGCACACGCCGCGCGAGGTCAGACGCCGGATGATCCGGGCAAAGGTTTTCTTGAATTCCGCGTCGAGTCCCTTCGTCGGCTCGTCAAGGAGCAGTACCTCGGGCTCCCGCAGAAGCACCTTGCAAAGAGCCGCCCGCTGCTGCTCGCCGCCGGAAAGATCGTAGGGGTGCCGGTCTAAAAGCTCCGTCAGCTCGCAGAGCTTCGCTTTCTGAAGCGCCAGTGCCTTGCGCGTTTCCTTGGGCTGATCGTCCAAAACGGAGAGCAGGTCTTCAATGACCGTGTTTTTGACGAACAGCGTCTGCGGATCCTGCGGCAGCAGTGCGATGCGGGACAAGACCTCCTGCGGCGCATGGCCGAGCACCGAAACCGTTCCGCGATAGGCGCGGTTCACGCCGGAAATGAGGCGCATGGTCGTGGATTTTCCCGTGCCGTTGCCGCCCAGGATCGCGAGAAGCTCGCCCTTGTAGGCGCGAAGAGACAGCGCCTTTACAACGTCGGGAGATTCCTTGTCATACCGGAAAAATGCCTCCGTGATCGCAACGGCGGGCGCGTCCTCGTGCGGCTTTACGGGCGCGGGCTCCGGAATGGGAGAAAGCGGGTGCAATCGCGAGAAGCTTTCCAGCCACAATCTTCCCTGCGCGACCGTGACGGGGCAGGAAAGCTCGTTCGGAACGCCCGCATAGATGCGCATCGGAACGGGCATGGCGGAAAACATGTCGCTTCCGCGTTCTTTGAGCCGCGCGCCGATTTCGCTGGCCGTCCCGGTATCCAGGACCCGCCCGCGCTCCATGAAGACGACGTTTGTCGATAAGGCCAGCGCGTCTTCCAGCCGGTGCTCGGAAAGAATGATCGTCGTGCCGAGCTCGCGGTTGATTCTGCCGAGGGTCGAAAGAAAGTCCGTCGCGGCGATGGGGTCAAGCTGGCTCGTCGGCTCGTCGAGAAGCAGGACAGACGGCTCGAGCGCCATCACGGACGCTAAATTCACCAGCTGCTTCTGCCCGCCCGAAAGCTCGGCCACAGGCTTATAGAACCAGTTCTGGATGCCGAAATACGACGCAATTTCCGCCACGCGGCGGCGGATCGTCGGCGTGTCCAGCCCCAGAGACTCCAGCCCGAACGCCAGCTCGTGCCAGACCTTGTCGGTGACCAGCTGCGCATCCAGGTTTTGCAGCACGAAGCCGATGCGGGCGCTCTGCTCGCGCTGGGTGAGTGTATCGAGGGGCTTTCCCTCAAAGAGAATTTCGCCCGTTTTCGTCCCGTGCGGCTGCAAGATGGGTTTTAACTGCCGCAGAAGCGTCGATTTGCCGCAGCCGGACTTGCCGCAGAGCACGGTAAACGAGCCCGTCTCGATCGAAAGCGAGACATGGTCTAACGCGGGGGCGGCTTCCGTGGGATACGTAAAGCTCAGATCTGAGATTGTAAACGTCTGCATACAGCCGCCTCCTTTTGCTCCAAAATGACCGGGATGAGATTGAGGATCAAGAAGCTCAGATAGCAAAGAATGCTTCCGGGCGTGAAGCCTGCGCCCTTGACGCTCGGATAATACCGCCACGAAAGCGCGCCGAGGCAGAAGCCCGCGATAACGATCGCGCCGAGCGCGCCCATAACGGCGAGAAGCGTTTTGTCGCGCCGTGTGAGCGTAAAGATCGAAAACGCGCTTCTTCCGGGAAGACCGTAGCCTCTGGCGCGCATGGAGTCCGCCGTGTCGACCGCGTTTTCAAGCGACCACGTGACCAGGATCGAAAAGACCATCAGCGCGCATTTGATGCGGTGAAGAAGGCTTCCCGAGCGCATGTCGTTTCCGACCGCGGCCTGCGCGCTTGCAACCCGCCTTGCCTGCGCGGAAAAGCGCGGGACAAAGCGGAGCGTCATCGAGAGGACCAGGCTCAGGGCCGGAACGATTCTGCCGAACAGGTAGACGAATTTGTCGGACGTCATGATGCGCGTGTAGTCGGAAAACCAGATGAGCGCCGTGCAGAGCGTGAGCCCCGCGCCAAGACCGTATAAGATAGACTCGAGTGTCAGAGGGTTTCCGGACGGCAGATACCGGAGGATCGTCCGGCCTTCGTGGCTGAACGCGGGATTCGCCGCGGCGGTCAGCACAAAAAGCGCCAGCGCGTACCACAGCCGGAAGCCTCCCGGCTTTTCTCCCCCGAGCATGCAGAAAACAGCGACCGCGCCCACAAGCGAGATCACCTGACACACCGGGTGCTGCAAGACCATCGCGCCCAGCAGCACGAGCGCAAAATATAGAAAGTTCACCACCGGGTGGCACCGGGAAAACGCGTCGTTGTGGTTCATGGTTCCCCTTTCGAGTTGAAGAAACTTCGTAGGGGCGGACGACCCTGTCCGCCTGCGGAAAAATTCTGCCGAAACGTAAAGATCCTCGGCGAATTCGTAACTTCCCTTGGGCGGACAGAGCCGTCCGCCCCTACGGTTCTTTGGAAAATTTTCTGTAGTGTTCGTAGGGGTCGATGCCCACATCGACCCGGCAGAACGCACCGTTTTTACAGAAATCTCCGGCGAATTCGAAGGTGCCCAATGGGGCGATGTGCTCAATTGCCCCCTACGGACATCCCGGGAGGAATGCAAAAGAGCCGCGCATTTGCGCGGCTCTATGAAGCTTCCGATTACTGAAGAAGATTTGCGCTGAGGAGCAGCCCGTAGAGCATCCGGGCAATTTCGCCGCGCGTGATCTGCCGGGACGAGTTGAGCGCGGAGGAGCCCTGTCCCCAGAGGCCGGAGGCCGCGCAGTAGGCCATCGAGGGCTTTGCCCAGGAGGAGACGCGGGAGGCGTCCGTGTAAGCGCGAAGCGCCGTGTCCGGGTGCTCGAGCGCCGTGTCGATGCCGCAAAGCAAGGCTGCGCGCGCCGTCATGGCTGCCGCCTCCTGTACGGTGATGGCGCCGTCGGGGTTAAACTTCCCATCGCCCACGCCGTTGACAATGCCGTAGGCCGCCGCCGTGTCGACATACGGGGCATACCACGCCGTCTCAAGAACGTCCTTGAACGTGCCGCGATATTCGGGCTCGAGCCCCAGAGAGCCGGTGACGATCTTCGCAAACTGCGCGCGCGTGAGATTTGCGGCGGGCTGGAAGGTCGTCTTCGTCATGCCGTTGATGATACCGTAGGCCGCAAGCGTTTCGATCGCCTGCTGGTTTTCGTTCCCCTTCGTGTCGGTAAAGGCGGGAATTTCCGCAAGACGCGTCGTGTGCGCGCTGACGCCGGACTGCGGCGTGTGAACGCTCTTCTGTACATCGGTCATGGTGAAAAACGCGGTCTTGCCGCCCGCCTGCCGGGTCGCTGCCGAAAGCGCGCAGAGCGCCTGCATGGTGGCGTAGGCGTCGAAGCTGTCGTCGTGGCAGAAGCTGCCGTCGGAGAGCTGATAGGTCAAAAGCTTATCGAGAACGCTCCTGCCGTTTTTGACAAAGCGGCTGTCGTCCATCGAGATTCCCAGCGCGCAGAGCGTGAGCACGACCTGCGAGCAGGACTCGGAAGACGTGTAGCCCCAGGAGGTGTAGCCGCCGTCTTCATTTTGCAGGCTCGATAGCCGGCTGACGCCGAGGGTGACCGCGTTTTTAACGGTGGTGCTTGACTGATAAGGCGCGAGCGCCTGCAAGACCATCGCCGTCACATCGGGGTCGGCTTCCTCGGAGCCGATCGCCCAGCCACCGTCCGAGAGCTGCTGGCCGAGCATGAAATCGACGTACATTGCCCGCGTGGCCTGCGTTTTGCCTTCCTCTGCGGCCGGAATTTCATAGTTGCCGCAGTCGAGCGCCAGCAGCACATAGGCAGCCGACGTGACGCCGGGCTGGGTCGCCGCGTCGTAGTCCGCGAGGGGCGCGAGAAGGTTATAGCCTGCGACGTTCCGGGGATTTTCGCCGATGGCCGTGAGCCCCAGAATGACGCGCGCGTACTCCGTCAGGCGGGTCTTGGAAAGAACGCCGTTTGACGCCTGCAGCCTGGCGGCGATCGCGCGGTAATAGGAATCCGTCCAGTGCTCGTAGGTTACATAGCCGCCGCGCACCGTGCCGATCACCGCCCAATCGTCGCCCGCGCCGGGATGCGGCACGCTCGAGACGGCAAATGAGGCGGCCTTTTGATACGCGGTATCCAGCGCCGTCGTGCTTGCCCCCGCGGAAACGGCAAAAAGCCCCGCGAGCAGCGCAAGCGTCAGAAGAATCGTCAAAAATCGTTTCATCATTGTACCTCCGTTTTTGAAAACGCGCCGGAAGGCGCACACAGAAACATGGATGAAAGCATCATAGCACAAATTGAAGGATCTTGCAACGAAATCAGCCTGAAATTGGAAGATATACGTGATTTACCAGATCGATCGCATATCCGAACCCGGGGTTCGGCTGCCAGGCATAGCCGTCTTTCTCCTCCTCGGGGAAAAGCGCCGGCATCAGGGTAAGGATCGTCCCGCCGTGGCAGACGCAGATCGTATCATCCTCGCGGGAAAGAAGCGTTTGAAGCCCGCGCAGCATCCGCGCCTGGCTGACAGCATACGATTCTCCCCCGGGCGGCACGTTGTGGAGCCAGTCGCCGGAAAGCCAGCTCTGATAGACCGGCTCTCGCTCCAGCATTTCGTGGCTCTTCATTTCAAAAATGCCGAAATTGACCTCGCGCAGATCGGAAATGACCGAAAACGGCACATTGCCGTAAATCGCGCGCAGGGTCTGGTTCGCGCGCAGCATGCCGGAGGTCACGAACGTGAAGCCGTCCGGGGCGGGATAAACGCCGCGCGCCGCCGCATCCTGCAAGGCCTGCAATCCGCTGGGCAGAAGCGGAATGTCGGTCGCGCCATAGTATAGCTGCCGCTCGTTGCCCTCGGTGCGCCCGTGGCGCAGAAGAATCAGACGCTTCATGGCTTTACCTCCAGCGGAAGACCGCAGAAAATTCGCGTGACCGTGTCCGCCCGTTTTGCGAGGAACGACAAAAGCCGCCCCGCGCCCTCCCGCCACGCGCGCTCGTGATAATCAAGCGGGACAATGCCGCAGGAAATGTCGTCCGCGATCAGGCAGACGGCGGCAGGCGCCTGGCGCTCCCATTCCTCCCGCGCGTCGAGCCCTTCGTCCGAGCACACCTTCGCGAAGCGCTCGAGATGGCGGATGCAGCGGGCGGAGGTGTCGAGGGTCAAGCCCTCGCAGGTGAAAATTTCCTCGTCTTTGAGTCCATATTTCGCTGCGGCATACTGCGTCTTTCCCTGATACGCGCCGCCAAAAATCAGTTCCATAGCGCCCCCTGTCCGGCAAGCAGCAGCAAAACTCCCGCCAGCTCGCCCAATGTCAATGAAAATCCCGAAATATCGCCCGACATGCCGCCAAGGTTTCTCCGCGCGCCGAACGAGAACAGCAGCGCAAAGAGTTCTGCGCCGATGGCCGCCGCGGTGAACCACGCGTGAGAGAGCAGCAAAAGCCCTGCAAAAATGGCCAGAACGTTTAACACCGCAAGCGCCGCCAATTGCCGCTTGTTTTGTTTTGCTTCAAAGCCGGACGCGTACTGGCTCGTCTGCATCGGGCGGCAGGCGAACACGCAGAAGGAAGACGCAAAGCGCGAGAAGACTGGGATCAGAATCAGTCCCGGAAAGCCGCTTTTCGCGTCAAAATCCCGAAACGCCGCGAACATGGCGAGCATCAGAAAAATCGTGCATACGACGGCGAAGGAGCCCACATGCGAGTCCTTTAAAATTTTCTGCCGCGCTTCCAGATCCCGCCGGGATAAAATCGCGTCGCAGCAGTCCATGAAGCCGTCCAGGTGGATAAAGCCCGTGAGCAGAAACGGCAGCGCGGCCAAAAGCGCGGCGCAGACGGCCGGAAGACTTTCAAAGCATCCTGTCAGATACGCCGCCAGCGCCCAGATCGTGCCGACGAGAAGCCCCACGAGCGGCAGATACACCAGCTGCCACGGCCGCGCGGTTTCGTCCCAGATCTTCGCCGGGCACGGGATGGACAGAAACATGCCCCATGCCATAAAAAAGGCGGTGATCTGCGTTTTCATTTCGTCCATCCTCCTTTGTACCACACGGGAATCGACGCCGTGAGCTCCGCGACATTCTCGCAGACTCCGGCTAAGGCGACTCCGACGTGTCCCAGCGCTTTTTTATACTGCTCCGTGAGTTCCCCGTAGCCGCGCCCGTCGGAAAAGACGAAGTCCGCGACGAAGACGACGTTTTTGGCCATAGCCGCGAACCGGACAAGATCACTTGCCAGCCGCTCGCCCGCCGTAAAATCGACCGAGCCGTCTGCGCGGAACATTTCGTTGGCCAGAAGCGCCGTCACGCTGTCGAGTAAAAACGTGCCGTTTTCAAGCGCAAGCTCCAAGGCCGATAAAATGCCGCTTTCGCATTCGATCGTCTCAAAGCCCCAGCTGTCGCGCTCCTGCAAGTGCCGCCGGACAATGGCGCGGTCTTCCTCGTCCGTCGGGCGAAGGGTCGCGAGATAATAGTGCGGCGCGGGAAGCGATTTGGAAATACTCTGGGCAAGCATCGATTTGCCGCTTTTCGAGCCGCCGGAAAGAAAGTATGTCATACCGTAAAGCTGTCCTTTGCGCGGATATCGGTCAGATAGGTATCGTCAATGGCGGCCTCCGGGAAGGTTGCCATCGTGCACATGACGGCGCACGCCGCCTCGACGACCCGGAAGGCGATCGGGCAGCCGCTTCCTTCTCCGAGGCGCATGCCGAGCTCCAGGCACGGATGCAGCCCCAATTCCTGCTCCGCCAGCCGGTAGCCGATCTCAAACGAGCGGTGCGAGCCGATGAAATACGCCTTCGCATTTGGCGAAAGCCGGGCGGCGCAGAGCGCCGCGACGATGGAAATGAACCCGTCGACCACGACCGGGACGCGCTCTTTTGCCGCGCCCAGAAACACGCCCGTCATTGCGCAAAGATCGAAGCCTCCGACCTTGGACAAAACGTCGATGGGGTCGGTTTTATCCGGCCTGTGCAGCGCGAGCGCCTGCTCAATGACGCGCTTTTTCTTGAGAAACGCCGCATCTGTGAGGCCGCCGCCGCGTCCCGTGACGTCCTCTGCGGAGGCTCCCGTCAGCGCCGATAAAACGGCAGACGAGGTCGTCGTGTTGCCGATGCCCATTTCGCCCACGCCCAGAATCGACACGTCATCGCGCTTTGCCTGCGCGGCAAGCTCCATGCCGGTGAGAATGCCGGTTACGGCCTGCTCGCGCGTCATGGCGGGCTCTTTGCAAAGGTTTTTTGTGCCTTTGCCGAGGCTGCGGTTTACGATCTCGGGGCAGTGATACGGGAGCTTGATGCCCATGTCGACGACGACGAGCTCGTCACCAAAGTGCTTGGCAAGGCACGACGCACCGGTAAGGCCTCGTGTGAGGTTGATCGACTGCGCAAGCGTGACCGTCTGCGGCGCGGAGCTCACGCCCTCTTCGACAACGCCGTTGTCTGCGGCCAGCACGTAGATGCGCGTCTTTGTCAGTTCATTTTTGACGCTGCCGGTGATGCCCGCCAGCTGGACGGAAAGATCCTCTAAAAGCCCGAGGCTTCCGGGGGGCTTTGCAAGCTCTGCCTGCCGCGCGCGCGCCCGTTCCATCGCACCCGCGTCAAGGTCTGTGATTTGCGAAAGCTTCGATTGTAAGGTTTGCTCCAGTTCTGTCATGGGTTATTCCTCCAAAAGCTGCTGCCGGACGAGCCATTCGACGGACCCCCGGCATGAAGAGAGTTCTAAGGTTACGCTTGCGTCCGGGCAGAGCGCCTCGAGCGCCTTCAAAAGCGCGGCAATGTCCATCGTGCCTTCAAAAAGCGGCGCGTGCAGATCATGCGCGCCGTCGTTGTTGTGCAGGTGAACGTGCGAAAGATAGGGCGCGCAGGCGCGGAGCCAGTCTTCGGGCGCTTTGCGGCTTGCTGACGTGTTCGCGTGGCCGAGGTCGAGGCAGATGCGGAGCCGGGGATCGTTTATTCTCCGGACGATGTCCAGAAGCATCGAAGCGTCCGGCTCCATGACGTTCTCGAGGCACACCGTAAGAGCTTCCGGCACATCGGAAATCAGACGCTTCCAGAGAAGCACGGATCGCGAGACGAACCACTCCGGATAATACACCAGCGGCACAAAGCCTGCGTGCAAAACGAGCTTCGGGCAGTGAAGCTGAACGGCTTTTTCGATGGCCTGCCGGTAGCGCTTTTCTGTAATTCTAAGTACGAGCGGGTCGATCGCGGCGGGGGTCAGCTCGTTGAATGGGCCGTGCATCACAAACCGGTCGGACGAAGACAGGCACGCCGCCAAGGATTCCTGTAAAAAACTCGCGCATGACGCGTCCTGCGAAAAAAGCGAGCCCGCCGTCTCGGGGCTGTCGAGAAATGCCGCCGTGCAGAACTGGGCAAGCTCCAGCCCAAGGCCATATCCTTTTGCAACCTCCGGCGCGTCTGGCGCGATGGAGGAGAGATAAAGATTTTGTTTTTTCATCGTAAAAAATGCCTGCGCCGGAGTCTGGGCGCAGGCAAAAAGATGCTTGCTTCCGGTTCCGGCAGAAACAAATCGTCCGGGCGGCAGTCTGGCTTATCCGGAAACCCGGCTTCACAGTGACCGACTCGCGGGGCCTTTCACCCACTTTCAACGCCCGGACGTTTATATGTAGTTTACAGATTCCCCTGCCGGCGCAGCAGCCAGACCTTGAGCAGCGCCGTCTGCGTCTTTGCGTCGGGGATATTGCCGGCGAGAACTTCGTTGACCGCGTCCTCGAGCGGCATGGTAAACACGTTCAGGAACTCGTCTTCATCCAGCTTCTGCTCGCGGAAGGTGAGGCTCTTCGCGGCGTACATGTGGATGGCTTCGTCGCTGTAGGCGCAGGCCGGTAAGAATAGCCCGAGCTCCAAGAGCTCGCCCGCGACCGCGCCCGTTTCTTCGAGAAGCTCCCGCTTCGCAGCTTCCTGCGGGTCTTCGGTTTTACTGTCCAGCTTTCCTGCCGGAATTTCGATCATGACCCGGTTTACCGGATAGCGGAACTGGCGCTCGAGAAGGACGCTTCCGTCCTCCAGCAGCGGCACGACGCACACCGCGCCCACATGGCGCATGTATTCGCGCGAAGCGGACGCGCCGTTCGGAAGGCGCACGGTGTCTTCAAAGACGTGCATGATGCGCCCGTCAAAAATTTCGCGGCTTTTCAGCTGCGTCTCCATTAAATTTTCAAAGCTCTGCATGTGTTTCACCTCGTATTGTGTCTTTCATCTTACCTTCTGACGCGCGGAAAGTCAATGGCGGAAACGATAGGAAGAAATTGGCGAACTAAAATCCGGAATGCTGCGTACAATAGAATCAGAGTTTGCGGCAGATGCGCGAAGGACAGAAGGCATTCTTCCATAGAAGACGCTTTCAGGCGGCCTTGCGCCAACGCCCGCTGGCCGTTTTGTTCCATATTGCTTTGACCTTCGCGAGGTGCACGGCACGGCCGCTGTTTGCCGGCGGCGGCAGGAGCAAACAGGCAGATCCTCGCCGGTGGCTTTCCGGGAGATCACGGCGGACAGCTGCGGCGGACTCCTATACGCTTGCAGCTGAGGATATCCCGGCGAGGCGTTTTTCCGGCAAAGGCCGCCCGCAAGTATCTTGCGGGCGGCCTTCTGAGTTTGTCGGACTTTCAAAACCAACGCGTAGGGGGCGATGCCCACATCGCCCCGGCGGTATGTACCAATTTTACGGAAATCTTCGGCGAATTCGCAACTTCCCAATGGGTCGATGTGGGCATCGACCCCTATGCAAGTCCCGGAGGATTCCCAAAAGAACCGTAGGGGCGGACGACCCTGTCCGCCCTTGGGAACCTTCGATTTCGCCGAAGATTTTCGCGTTTCGAAAATGCATTTTGCCGGGCGGACAGAGGCAAGGCGGTCAGCCGAGGCGCCTGTCTTTTTCGATGACGGCGCTCACGGCCTCGATGACGGCGGACTCGAAGCCTTCTTTTTTGAGGACGTGCACGCCCTCGATCGTCGTGCCGCCGGGAGAGGTGACCTTGTCGACCAGCGCCATCGGGTGCTCGCCGGTTTCCTGGCAGAGCTTTGCCGCGCCGAGCGTTGCCTGGCAGGCGATTTTCTGCGCGAGCGCTCTGGGAAGACCCGCCTTCACGCCAGCGGAGGAAAGCGCATCGATATACATCTGAACAAACGCGCCCGAGGCGCCGCCGAGTGCGGAGAACGCGGAAAACTGCGATTCCGGAATATCATAGACCTCGCCCACCGAGCGGAACATCGCGCGCACGAGCTCTACCTGCTCCGGTGTGCAAGCCGCGTTCGGGCAGACGGCGCTGGCCGAGCACAGAACCTGCGCGCAGATATTGGGCATGACGCGCACAAGCGGCACGTCCGCGCCAAAATACGACGCGTAGAAGTCGAAGCCCTTACCCGCCGCGATCGTCACAACGAGCTTATCGGGGTGAACCGAATCTTTGATTTTCTCCAAAACGTCCGGCAGCATCTGGGGCTTCACGCTGAGGACGAGAACGTCCGATTTCTCCGCGACCTCCTTCGCGCTCTCGCACGCTGCGAGGCCGATCTCCTGCGCGAGCCTCTGCGTCTTTTCCGGCGACCGGTTGAAGCCGCAGAGCGTGTCGGATGCGAAGCTTCCGCTTCCCGCCATCCCGCGCAGAATCGCGCCCGCCATATTGCCAAGACCAATGAATCCGTAGATCATACTGCCACCCTCCTACGAATACGACTATTTCTCATAAAACGCGTAGGGGGCGATGCCCACATCGCCCCGTAAGGAAGTTACGAATTCGCCGGAGATTTCCGTAAAAACGGTCTGTATCGCCGGGGCGATGTGGGCATCGCCCCCTACGCATAAACGTACGCATAAACGGAAAATCCGGCCTAAACTTTTAGCAGAGCTTTGCGCCTGCGGGGATGGCATCGTCGACCATCACAAGGTGCAGCTTTTCCTCGCCCTTTTCGGTGTGGACGGCGGAAAGGAGCATGCCGCAGGACTCGAGCCCCATCATTTTTCTCGGCGGCAGGTTCACGATCGCGACGAGCGTCTTGCCGAGAAGCTGCTCGGGCTCATAGAACTTGTGAATGCCGGAGAGGATCTGGCGGTCGGTGCCGGTGCCGTCGTCGAGGGTAAACCGGAGCAGCTTGTCGGACTTTTTGACCGGCTCGCAGGCCTTGACTTTTACGGCTCTGAGATCGGATTTGCAGAACGTGTCGAAGTCGACCTTTTCGGGAGAATACGGCTCGATCTCCAAGGCGGGAAGCAGGCTCTTGAGCTGCTGCTGATGGAGCTCTTCGAGCCTCGCGAGCGCCTTCTCTGCGTCCACGCGCGGGAAGATGGCGTCTCCCTTGTGAACGGTCACGGTTTCGCTGAGCTTTCCCCACACGTTTGCGGTATCCCAGACCTGAACGTCGGCGCTCGCTCCGATCTGCGCGAAAATCTTCTCGCAGGACGCGGGGATGAACGGCAGCAGCAGCGTCGCGCAGATGCGGATCGTCTCGAGAAGGTTATACATGACAGTCGCGAGGCGCGCCTTGTTCGCTTCGTCCTTTGCCAGCGCCCACGGCATCGTCTCGTCGATATACTTGTTGGCGCGCTGGATGCACTTGAAGATCTCCTCGAGCGCGTTCTGGAACTGGAACTTCTCCATCTGTGTTTCATATCGATCACGCAGGCCGGAGACAAGGGAAATCAGGCTCTCGTCGAATTCGCCAGCTGCGCGCTCCGCCGGAAGGGTGCCGCCAAAGTACTTTTCGACCATCGCCGTCGTGCGGGAAACTAAATTGCCGAGATCGTTTGCAAGATCGATGTTGATCGTGTTGATGAGCAGCTCGTTCGAGAAATTGCCGTCTGAGCCGAACGGGAACGTGCGCAGCAGGAAAAAGCGCAGCGCGTCTACGCCGAACATTTCGGCAAGCACATACGGGTCAACGACGTTGCCCTTCGATTTTGACATCTTGCCGCCGTCCATGACGAGCCAGCCGTGGCCGTAGACCTTTTTGGGAAGCGGCAGATCGAGGCTCATGAGCATTGCCGGCCAGATGATGGAGTGGAAGCGGACGATCTCCTTTCCGACGAAATGAACGTCCGCCGGCCAGAACTTCGAGAGGTCGTCATACTTGTCGTTTTCAAAGCCGAGCGCCGTCATGTAGTTAAAGAGCGCGTCGATCCACACATAGACCACGTGACCCGGGTCAAAGTCCACGGGAACGCCCCAGGTAAAGCTCGTGCGGGACACGCACAGGTCTTCCAGGCCGGGGTCAATGAAGTTGTTGATCATCTCGTTCACGCGGGACTTGGGCTCGAGGAAGTCCGTTTCGGTCAGAAGCTTGCGAACCCTGGGAGCGTATTTGGAGAGGCGGAAGAAATAGGCCTCCTCCTCCGCGTCGTGCACCTCGCCGCCGCAGTCGGGGCATTTGCCGTCTTTGAGCTGGCTTTCCGTCCAGAACGACTCGCACGGCGTGCAGTATTTTCCTTTATACGAGCCCTTGTAGATATCGCCGTTTTCATACATCTTGCGGAAGATCTTCTGAATCGCCGCGACATGGTAATCGTCCGTCGTGCGGATGAAGCGGTCGTTCGAGATATTCATCAGCTTCCACAGATCGAGCACGCCCTTTTCGCCCGTGACAATGTTGTCGACAAACTGCTGCGGGGTCACGCCCGCGGCCTTGGCCTTCTCCTCGATCTTCTGGCCGTGCTCGTCCGTTCCGGTCAGGAACATCACGTCGCAGCCCTGGAGCCGCTTGTAGCGCGCCATTGCGTCTGCGGCCACGGTGCAGTAGGTGTGGCCGATGTGGAGCTTGGCCGAGGGGTAGTAGATCGGCGTTGTGATATAGAATTTTTTCTTACAGGTATCGCACATGGGAATTTCCTTCTTTCTGCGCCTGCGCCGAATGAAAGCGCGGCGAATATTGATTGAGGTTAGCATACCCGTTTTTGCGCTTTTTGTCAACAAATACCGCCCCGGGCAATTGACAGGTGTAGTATACTATTAGAAGAACAAAGAAAAACAGTGAGGTTTTTATGCTAAACTTTCATAAACCGTCGATTGACGACTACGGCTGGATCCATGACATCGTATATCCCGCGAACCTTCCGGGCGCGGACAACACGTTTCACAACATGTATTTCTGGGAGTGCTACTACGGCGAGGTCGCGGAAGTCTGCGGCCACGTGACCCAGCGGCTGTCTCAGAACGGCGTTTCGACGTATCTGTATCCGGCGGGAAGCGGCGATGTACAGCCCGCTTTGGAAGAAATCATGCAGGACGCCAAAGCGCGGGGCGAAAAATTCTGCCTGCGCGGCGTGACCGAGGACAGAAAGGCGCTCCTGGAGTCGCTCTATCCCGGGAAATTCAACTTTACGGCCTACCGCGATTCCTATGATTATATCTACACCGTCGAAGAGCTCACCGAGCTTCACGGCAAGAAATTGCAGGCCAAGCGCAACCACTGCAACCGCTTCGAGCAGGATCACCCCGACGCGAAAACAGAAATCGTCACGCCGGAAAATCTCGCCCTTTGCCGCGAGATGGTGAAGAAATGGTACGAGGTGCACGAGTGGAACGAGCAGATCGAGCAGGAAAAGACGGCCATCGCCAGAGCGTTCGGCCATTTTGAGGCCTCTCATATGGATGGGCTCATGCTGTTAGATAACGGCGAGGTCATTGCGTTCTCGATGGGCGCGCGGATGAACGAGCAGTATTATGATGTGTGCTTCGAAAAGGCGTATTCGGCCATCAACGGCGCGTACGCGATGATCAACCGCGAATTTTCCCGCATGATCGCGCAGAAATATCCGGAGCTCGAGTATCTCAACCGCGAAGACGACATGGGAGAGCCCGGTCTTCGCAAGGCGAAGGAATCCTATCAGCCGACGCTGCTGTTGGCGAAATACAACGCGACGCTGCAGGAGGAAGGATAAATGCGGACAAGAAAGACGACTCCGGCCGATATCCCGGCCCTGAAGGCAATCTGGAACGAAGCGTTTGCCGAAGACTCCGGGCAGGATATCGACGAATTTTTTGAAAATCTTTACCCGAACGCAGCCGGCTTCTGCGCGGAGGATGAAAAAGGCGATGTGTGCGCGATGCTCTTTGCCCTGCCGCAGACGATCGTGAAGGGCGAAAAGCAGCTCAAGGCCTCCTATCTCTACGCCGTCGCGACCAGGAAGGAGCATCGCGGCAAAGGCTATTGCAAAGCGGTCATGGCCTATGCCGAAAAGGAGCTTCGCAAGCGGTATGTGGAGGCGCTTCTTTTAAGCCCCGCGACGCAGGCGCTTGCGGATTTTTACGCCAGGCTCGGCTTTTCCCGCCAGACGGGCGGAAACAAGGTGATCTTAGACTGCGCGGAAGAAAAGGGACAGGCGACCGAGATCGGCGTGCAGGACTACGCAGGTCTGCGCGAGACGGCGCTCTGGGACATTCCGCACGTGCGCTATGACAAGGCACAGCTGGAGTACGCGGTGTCGGGCGGGAAATTTTACTGTCTGATGGCGGGCTACGGCATGGGCTGCGCGGCGGTGAAAGCGGGCGCGGACGGCGCGCAGGCGTTTGTCTATGAGCTGCTGCCGGACAAGGGAATGCTGGGCGCGCTGGCCGACAAATGCGGCGCGGGAAAATACGAGATGCAGACGGCGCTGGACGGACAAGACGGCGAAACGTGGTGCATGCTCAAATGGCTCGATAAGGAGCATCCCGACTTTGAACCCGTCTATATGGGCTTTGCGCTGGAATAATCGGAAGTTTCAAAACCAACGCGTAGGGGGCGATGGCCACATCCGCCCCAGAGTACCAACGAATTCGCCGAAAATCTCCGTAAAAGTAGTTTGTTCCGCCGGGTCGATGTGGGCATCGACCCCTACGCATAATCGGGGAGAATCCGGAAATTTCGTAACGCATACCCACGGAAGAATGCAACGATCCATTGCCAGACACAGAAAGAGGAACCAACATGCAGGAAGCGGGCATTACCATCTCCAATAGCGATCTCAAGCGGCTGCTGGCCTGCGCAAACGGCGACGCGGCGCTTTTATACCTCTATCTCGCATCGGGAAACGAGCCGTCCCTTGCCGGACAGGCGCTCCGCATGACAAAATCCCGGCTCGATCTCGCGGCGGCAAGCCTGCGGCAGATGGGTCTTTGTGCGCAGACCGAGCCTAAGCACCTTGCCCCCACCGAAGCGCCCAGCTACACCGAAGAGGATGTGACGCGCGAGTACCGCACGAACCCGGAGTTTCCGAGCATGGTCGGAGAGGCACAAAGGCGGCTCGGCAGGTTACTCAGCACGGAGGAGATTAAAATTTTACTCTCCATCTACCGCTATCTCGGCCTTCCGCCGGAGGTCATTTCGATTTTGATCAACTACTGCATCCAAAGAAGCAGGACAAGAGGCCAGACGCGCCTGCCGTCCATCCGGAATATCGAAAAGGAGGCCTACCGCTGGGCAGACCTCGGCATCGACACGATGGAGGAGGCCGCCGTCTACATGCAGAGCCAATTGCAGACACAGGCAAACGTCGGCAAAATTCAGCACATGTTCGGCATTGAAGGCCGCAAGCTGACCCCGGGCGAGGAAAAGCTCATTTCAACATGGCTCTCGTGGGGCTTCGGCGAGCGGGAGATTCAAAAGGCGTATGAAAAGACGTGCATGAACACGGGCGGGCTCAAGTGGCCGTACTTAAATTCGATCTTAAAGAGCTGGCACGAGCAGGGGCTTACGACGTTAGAGAAAATCGAGGCGGGCGACCGCATGCCGGAAAAACCGGCGAGAGGTCAGGTAAAGCCCGGCTACAACGTCCAGCACCACGACGACGATCTCAGCGACATTCAGCGCGCGGCCATCCGGCGCATGCTGCAAAACGGGGAGGGATAACGCATGGCCTACGCGAAGGAGGTTCTGCACCGGGCAGAGGCGAGGCTCGACGAGGCGCGCCGTCAGAACGATCTCGACTGCGACCGCCGCATATCCGCGATCTACGAAAAGCTGCCGCGTCTGCGGGAAATCGACCGGGAGCTGCGCAAAACGAGCGCAAAGGTCTATGCCGCCGCCTTCCGGGGAAGCGAAAGCCCCGAGCAGGCGATGCAGACGCTCAAGCAGGAAAATTTATCGCTCCAGCGCGAGCGGGACTGGATTCTGGAATCGGAAAATATTGACCCTGAGGACTTGGAGCGCGAGCCCGTCTGCAAGCTCTGCGGCGGAAGCGGCTGGCGCGGCGCGGCGATGTGTGAGTGTTTGAGAGAGCTCTGCCGGCAGGAGCAGAAGAAGGTCTTGTCGCAGGCCTTTGGCGCGGGAAAAGAGAGCTTCGAAAAGTTCCGGCTCGATGTGTATCCCGAGAGGATCGACCCCAAGCTCGGCGTCTCTCCCCGGATGCTCATGAAGCGGGTCTATGAGAGCGCCGTGAGCTACGCGAGGACGTTCTCGGAAGGAAGCGAGTCTCTTTTATTCATGGGCGCGACGGGACTCGGCAAGACGCTGCTTTCCGGCTGCATCGCCCGCGCGGTGGCCGATAAGGGCTACGCCGTCTGCTACGTGTCGGCGGGAAAGCTATTTTCCGATTTTGAGACGGAGAAGTTCCGCCTCAAGGAAGACGGCGCGCTGACGGGCGAATACTTAGAGACGGATCTTTTGATCATCGACGATCTGGGGACGGAGATGACGACGCAGTTTACGGTGTCGGCGCTCTATCAGGTCGTAAACGGCAGGCTCCTTTCCGGAAAGCCCACGATCGTCTCAACGAATCTGCCGGACTCGGAGCTCGAAGCGCGGTATTCCGCGCAGATCGCGTCGAGGCTCTTGGGAGCGTATACGCTCTATCAGTTCTGCGGGACGGATGTCCGGCTTTTAAAGAAAATGGAAAACCGAGCCTGACGTCGTATCATGCGTAGGGGGCGATTGAGCACATCGCCCCATGAAAATGTTGCGAATTCGCCATGTATTTCCGTGAAATCGGTTTGTACCGCCGGGTCGATGTGGGCATCGACCCCTACGAAAAGACGGGGGAATTTCGCGAATTCCGCCCCTACGAACCGTCCGGAGGCGGGGCTTATATCTGGTTGGGACTTCCCTTATGGAATGGGGGAAGTCCTTTTGCTTTGATAAAAGGAACAAAAAGTTTACAAATAAATTGCAGAACTACTTTCTTCTTGCAGCCTGTTGTGATACAATGTACTGTACGATTGCTATGCCCTGCGAGAAACGAGGGCGGAATACAGACGAAGGAAGAACGACATGCTCGAATTGCTTTCTCCCGCGGGCTCGATGGAGGCGCTGCGCGCCGCCGTGCAGAACGGAGCGAATGCGGTTTATCTTGGATATGATATGTTCAACGCCCGCATGGGCGCGCAGAATTTCTCCGCCGACGAATTGCAGGAGGCGATCGTCTACTGCCATGTGCGCGGCGTGCAGGTGCATCTGACGCTCAACACGCTCGTCTCCGACCGGGAGATGGCGCGCGCGGCGGAGGTGATCCGGGCGGCGGCCGTGTTTGGGGTGGACGCGTTCATCGTGCAGGATCTGGGCATGGTGCAGCTGTGCAGGGAGATCGCGCCGTCGGTGCCGATCCACGCGTCGACGCAGATGTCGATTCACTCGTTAGAGGGCGTTGTGGCCGCGGCGGAGCTCGGATGCAGCCGGGTCGTGCTGGCGCGCGAGCTTCCGATGGAGCAGATCCGGCATATTTGCAGGCGCAGCCCCGTGGAGATCGAGGTGTTTGTCCACGGCGCGCTCTGCATGTGCTACTCCGGGCAGTGCTATTTGTCGAGCGTCATCGGAAGGCGCTCGGGAAACCGCGGCCAGTGCGCCCAGCCGTGCCGGCTTCCGTATGGCTACGGCCGGTTCGAGGCGACGCGCTATCCCCTGAGCCTGAAAGACAACTGTCTGGTCGAGCATGTGCGGGAATTAGAGCGCATGGGCGTGGCGTCGGTGAAAATTGAAGGGCGGATGAAGCGGCCGGAATACGTGGCTGTTGTGACGAAAGCCTACCGCTCGGCCATCGACGGCAGGCGCGTCACGGAAGAAAATATGAAGGAGCTCGAAGCCGTCTTTTCCCGGCAGGGCTTCACGCAGGGCTATTACGAGGGAAAGATCGGGCAGGACATGTTTGGCACCCGGCAGGAGCAGACCCCGGACAAGGAGCTCTTCGCTGCCGCCCGCGCAAGCTATGAATCGGGCGAGACGCCGCGGGTTCCCGTGAAATTCTACGCGATGGTACGCGCGGGGGAGCCCGCGCAGCTGGCCGCGCAGGATGAAGACGGACATGTCTGCAAGGCGGTCGGAGCGGTTCCGGAGCAGGCTTTGGTGCACTCGCTGACGGCGGATGATCTGGAAGCCCGGCTTCGCAAAACGGGCGGAACGCCGTATTATTGTACGCTCGTGCGCTCGGTGGTAGACCCCGGGCTGATGCTCCCCGCGTCTTCGATCAACGCGATGCGCCGGGAGGTTCTCGCGGAGCTTACGGCAAGGCGCGGAAGAGTCGCGCTGCCCAAAACGAACGCGTATAACAAGCCCGCGCTCTATGACGGCATGTCGGGAGAGCCGCAGCTGACCGTTGCGGTGCGCTCGGCCTCGCAGATCACGCCGCGGCTGATTTCGGAAAAGCCGGCGGTTTTGTATGTGCCGCTGTCCGAGCTCTATGAGCACCCCGAGCTGACAAAGATGATCGGCGTGGAGACGCAGCTGGCGGCGATTTTGCCGCGCGTGGTGTGGTCGGGCGAAAATCCGGGACTTGCCGAGCAGCTCAAGAGCGTGTACGTGATGGGCGTGCGGCAGCTTCTCGTCGGGAACCTCGGGCAGATCAAGATCGCCAAGGCGGCGGGCTTTGCCGTGCGCGGCGATTTCGGGCTCAACATCTATAATTCCCGCGCGATGCACTATTTAAGAACCATCGGCGTGGACTCGCAGCTTCTTTCCTTTGAAATGACGATGCCGCAGATCCGGGACGTCTCGAAGGCCGTGCCGTCGGAGGTTCTGATCTACGGGCGGCTTCCTCTGATGCTGATGGAAAACTGCGTGATGAAAAACAGAACCGGCACGTGCTCGTGCCAGACGACGCAGACGAAGCTCATTGACCGCATGGGAGAGGAGTTCCCGATCGTCAAGGATCCCGGCACGTGCCGCAATATCCTCCTCAACGGCAAGAAGCTGTATCTTCTTGACAAGAAGGAGACGTTCCGCGGCATGGGGCTCTGGGCTTTGCGCCTGCAATTTACAACGGAAAACGCGGGCGAGGTCGACCGGGTGCTTTCCGAGTACCGCTCCGGCGCGCGCTTTGAGCCGGGCAGCTGTACAAGAGGCCTATACAACAGAGGCGTAGAATAAGAAGGCGGAATGATGATGATTTTGGCATCCAAATCCCCCAGAAGAAGGCAGCTTCTTTCAATGATGGGGTTAGAGTTTACCGTCCAGACGGCGGACATTGACGAGACGATGGACAAGAGCCAGACGCCTGCGCACGAGGTGGCGGCGGTGTCGGCGCGGAAGGCGGCAAAAATTGCGGCCTCGCACCCGGACGATGTGATCGTCTCGGCAGACACGATCGTCGTCATTGACGGAAAAATTCTCGGAAAACCGAAGGATGAAGCGGACGCGGCGCGGATGCTCGGCCTGCTCTCCGGCCGGACGCACACGGTCTACACCGGGCTCACGGTACACGCAAACGGCGAGAGCAAGACGCAGGTCGTGGGCACGGAGGTTACCTTCCGGGATTTGAGCGAAGCGGAAATTGCCGCGTACATTGCAACAGGGGAGCCTATGGACAAGGCGGGCGCTTACGGCATTCAGGGCTACGGCTCAATGTTCGTCTCGCACCTGAACGGAGACTATTTCTGCGTGATGGGGCTTCC
>CAKUNY010000011.1 GCA_934668605.1 uncultured Oscillospiraceae bacterium
GCGATTGATTTCGTCTTTCTGAAAAAACACCTCCTACCCTTTATCCGTATTCAGAGGGCTTTTGTACCAAACTTTTTTCAAAAGATTTTCTCCGCACCTTTAATTGCACAACTTTTGCGACGTTTGTACGAGAAAATTTTGGTTGTCGCAAAAAATCCTCTCATTACTAGTAGGGATAAAAATCGCAGTTTTGACAGCCTGTTTTCAAAAAATTCGGAAATTTTTTCGCCGGTCAAAACATCTCCCTATTTAATCCGACACTAAAAGCCGTTTTTGTTACCCTCCTTCGCAAATTTTCTTATTCAGAGGGGAAGATATTTTACGTCCAGCAATAACGCCCTCTATTTGATCCGACAGATTTTTGCGTTTTGAGCGGTGTCTCACCGAAAAGAATCCCCTCACTGCATAGGCCACGGGAACGCGATTTTTAGAAGCCTTTTCAAGAAAATGGTGCCTTCTTTCTTTATCGGTTATATCGATTTCAATTTATAAAAAACAAATATAGCATTTATCATGTCAAAGGGCAAGTTTGAAAAAAACAAACAGCAAACAACATCTACAGTGTATCGATTTTTTTCGGAAAATAGCTTTGTTTTTTTTCTATAGGATGGTTGTAAGCGTCCGTCTTTCCGCTTTCGGAAGTGTTCGCTCGTTTTTTGTCATGCTCATACCGCCTGTTCAGTGCGAATGCCGAGACACTTACCTACACGCTGAAATATTTGCTGCAGTATGCGTGGCTGCCTATCGTGGTTGGACTGAACACAATGACTTCGGCGCACCTGTTACTCGACCGAGCGTTCCGGCTATGCGATTCCGCGCAATATCTGCCGTGTGTTGGTGTTTAATACGCTCATCATCCGGGGCTTGCTGCGCTGGTTGGCGAGGGTATCATCTATAAATGAAGATCATGCTGATCCTGTCTGGATCTCGGGTGCAGAAAAACGTAGATGCAGGAACCGGCTTTTTAAAAAGCCGCGCAAAAATAAGAAACCAGAGATGCAAAATAGACAATTCCAATACCGCGGTCCTTTCGGTATTCTAAAAGAAAAAGGAGGGGCGGCTATGGACCCGTACATTTCGTTAGAAGGGAAAACGGCGCTGATCGTGGGCGCCGGTCAGGGAATCGGCCTCGCGGTGGCAAAGCTATTTGTGCGGTATGGAGCGAAGGTGGCGATGGTCGACCACAGCGGGCGTTCTGCGGAAGAGGCGGAAAAGCTGGGAGAGTCCGCCGCGGCGTTCTTGTGTGATGTCTGCGACGAAGAACAGGTTCGCAGGACAGCACAGGCGGTTCAAACGCGGTTCGGAAGGATTGACATTCTGATCAACAATGCAGCTATCAATGTCCGGAAAAAGCTGGTGGAGACGACATCGGAGGAATGGGACGCGGCGATGAACATCGGCGTGAAGGGAACGTTCCTGTTCAGCAAGTATGTCCTGCCGGGGATGCTTGCGCGAAAACATGGTATTATCATCAACACGGCCTCGGGCTGCGCGATCAAGGCGGCGCCGGAGGCGGCTTCCTATAATGCCGTCAAAGGAGCCATTACGGCGCTGACGCGCGCGATCGCGGTCGATTACGCGGCGGATGGAATTCGGGCAAACTGTGTCTGCCCGGGCGACGTTCTGACGCCGATGCTGCTGCAAGAGGGGATCCAGACCGGAAGCATCACAACAGGCGAGCCGAGAACGGAAGAAGAACGGGCTGCGCTGGACGAGTTCCTGCAAGCGTGCGGCAGTCACCGGCCGATGGGAAAAATCGCGACCGCCGAGCAGATCGCCTACACCTATCTCTATCTGGCAAGCGATATGAGCATCTACGCGACCGGGGCGAGCATCGTTGTCGATGGAGGCCGGTGCGCATAATAGAGGAAACAGCGCCGCATGGAAGATGGTCACGCGGATCATCTTTCATGCGGTGCTTTCTGTGTCCTGCGGCGTTCGTGTCAAAATTGGAAATATCGACTATAATTCAGAGAATAGACTTTCCTACATGACTTTTCATATACTTGACTTGTCAGATTTCAGTATTTGGAGGAAAGTAATATGCTTGAAAAATTGATTGTTATGTTGACGCACAACGATGTGACGGTTCCCGATGCAACGCGCATTTTTGAAGAAAACAAGGAACTGCCCGTGCAGAATTGGGGCTTCAAGGATGTGGGTCTTGCGCCGGAGGCGATGAAGGAATTGTGCGGGCTTATGAAGAAAGCCGGGAAAACAACGTTCCTTGAGGTCGTGACGTATTCCGAAGAGGAATGCATGCGCGGGGCAAAACTTGCGGTGGAATGCGGCTTTGACTGCCTGCTTGGTACGATCTTCTATGACTCGGTCGCGGCGTATGTCAAGACGACGGGGCTGAAGTATTATCCGTTTGTCGGAAAGGTATCGCAGAGCCCGTCGATCCTGGAGGGCTCCGTGGACGAAATGCTGGAGCAGACGAAGCGGTATATGGAAAAAGGTGCGTGCGGTGTCGATCTGCTGGGCTATCGCTATGTCGATGGCGATCCGAATGTCCTTTCCGCAGCCTACATCAAGGCGAGCGGTATTCCGGTCGTGCTGGCAGGCAGCATTGGCTCGGAAGCGCGGATGAAGCTGGTGCAGCAGATGAATCCCGCATTCTTCACGATGGGCTCGGCGCTGTTCACGAAGAACTTTGTTTCTGACGGCTCGTTCCGGGATAATCTGTCCGCAGTTGTCAACTTCCTGGAGAGAATCTGACGAGAGGAGACGGATGAAGATGAAGGAAAAAATGGGACTTGTGGTCGTCGCGAGTCACTATGAAAGCGGCGGACAGCGGGCGCAGGAGCTGATTGCTTCGGCAGAGGCGTCTTTGCGCCGGGAAAATGTCCTCCCGGTCTGCGGCTCGAAGATCGTATGGGATGCAGCGGATGCAGTGGATGTCTGCGAGGAGCTGAAAGCGGCCGGTGTCGACGCACTGACGGTGATCCTCAGCACCTGGGTGACGGATTCGCTGCTGTATGTCCTGGTACATGAAATGAAGCTGCCGGTCATATTCTGGGCGGTACCCTACACGGAAACGTTCTCCATTGGCTGCGTGCAGCACTTCGGAAGCGTCCTGACGACGCATAAAATTCCGTATGAGTATGTGTATGGCATGACGGACGACGCTGCTGCCGCGAAGCGTGTTGCGAAGATTGCAAAGGCGGGCGCGATCCTCCGAAGCGTTGCCGGTATGAGACTGGCGCTGATCGGACCGCGGCAGACATGGCGCGTAGCCGGTCCGCAGGACATGACGAATGAGGAATGGGAGTTTTCTCAGGCGTTTGGTACGACGATCGTCCATATCGAGATGGAAGAGATCGTAGCTTTGGCCGCGAAAATCGAAGACACGGCGGCGGATGAGGCGTTGGACGCGCTGAAGAGCCGGACAGGACGGACACTGGCAGATCAGGATACCATGCGCCACATGGCAAAGGTCTATCTGGCCTTGAAGGAAACGATCAAGCGTTACTCGCTCGATGCGGCAGCGGCGGAATGCTATCCGTTTTACAGCGGCCTGATGAATCTGCCGTCGTGCTGGCTGGCAGACGAGGGCGTCATCGTCGATACCGAGGGCGATATCGGACACACTGTCGTCATGTACATGCTGAACATGGCGGCAAACGGCGGCGCGACGGCGCTTGGCGAGGTCGGCAGTGTGGATGAGGCACATGGGATTCTCTCGCTGGCACACGAAGGCAGCACCGCACATTCCCTGGCAGCGTCGCTGGAAAATGTCCAGATTTCGCCAAGCGGCGAACAGGGCGCGTTTGTCGGTCTTCCGCTTCGCCCGATGGAGCAGGCGACGATTTGCAGCATCCAGGGAAACGCTGCGGACGGATACCAGATGCTCGTGGAAAAAGGAAGCGTCGAAGAGGCGAGCCGGCAGGAGTGGCTCACCGGCGGAGAAAAGCTTCTCGTGAAGCTTCGCATGGGCTGCGGCGCGTTTGAAGCGGTAAACCGCATGATGGCGCTTGGTCTGGATCACCATTTGCTGGTGAAGGAAGGCGACTACACGGACGTTATGCGTCTGGCCTGCAAGTTTATGGGAATTCGGCCGGTCTCGGTCTGAGTGCGGCGGAAGAATCGATAAAAATGCCCCCGGTACACGAGACTGTTTGTGTATCGGGGGCGCTTTTATGAGATGGTCGGGGCGTCCGGCTCGTTGACGGTTCGAAGCTTGTATTCCGCTGGACTACAGCCTTTGAGCTTTTTGAAGGTTTTATAAAAATAGCTGTAGTTATTGAAACCGACGCGCTCGGCGGCCTCGTAGCTCGAAGCGCCGCTTTGCAGAAGAAAGGCTGCCTGCGCGATCCGCTTTTCCTGTACGTAGCTGGTCAGCGTTTTTCCGGTCAGCTGCTTGAACAGCCGGCAGACATAGGCCTGGCTGTAGTTGACCTGCTGCGAGAGAACCTCCAGAGAGAATTCCTCGCTCAGATGCTCGCTGATATAGGAAATAAGCTGCGCGACGATCGAAAGGTGGTTGGAGTCCGTGCCGCTGTGATGCGCTTCGGTGAAGCAGTCGCTGTAGATGTAGGACAAAAGAAGATGCACCAGCGCCTTTTCGATCAGATCATGTCCGCTCTTCGATCTTGCGTTGCGGTAATCCGCCAGAAGTGTCAGATACTTATCGAATTCGCTGTTTTCTACGTGGAAGATCCGATAATGCTTGCCGGACTTATTAAACACATCAAGCAGATTGGAAGACGGCGTGCTGAACTCGATCAAAAGAGCGGGGTCGATGCTGATGCAGAAGCGCTCGTAGTAATTTGTTCCGATGGTCAGGGTGTGCGGCGTAAAAATGTCGATCAGAACGATGTCGCCGCGATTGACGCGATAGGCCTCGTCATTGACATGGAAGGTGCCGGCATTGCCGAGATAGACGACAAATTCATAAAAATCATGATAGTGCATCCGGGAATACATTTCATTTGCCGGGGTGCGAAGGTCGCAGACAAATTCACAGTCGTAGATGTTCGCTTTGGATAAAAATTCAGCTGTCGGCATATGTCGAAGATCCTTTCTTTTTTTGTACTACTATAGCATTCGGGCGGAAGCCTGACAAGGGAAGAAAGAGGAAAAGAGGCGAATTGGAAGACATTCGTACAAGATAAGAAATGTGTAGCACAAGGATGTCAATCGCGAAATGAGCGGTTTTTGGTAAAATAGAATCACAAAGAGAACGGCAGGAAAGAGCGAAATGGGCAGTTTGTCAAAAAGGAGAAAAAACTGCACAAAACAGAACGATAGCATGGGATGACGATTGAAAATAACGACGATGTTTTTCGTGGAATCGGGATGGATCCGGCTCTGACGGGGATGCCTATTCAGTGATGGCCTAATCTGAGCAGGCGGCTTTGTTTGGAGCGGTGAAATATAAAAAAACTGGAGGAGAAGAATTTGAAAAACATGAAACGCTATATTGCGGCGCTTCTGGCGCTTGTCATGTGCCTGTGCCTCTTTGCCGGCTGCGCAAAGACACAGGGCGAGGCGACCGGTGAGCAGACGCAGACAGACGCAAATGGTGCTGAGAACACGAATGCTTCCGCGGAAGCGACCGCAGCGAGCGCAGACAGTGACACCATCACGGTTCTGGTTCAGGCAGAACCCCCTACGCTCGACCCTCCCTGCTCCAACACGGATAACACCCATCTGGTGCTGCGCTACATCTGTGATAAGCTGTTTGAGCTGAATGAGGACGGCACGTACAACAACGTCCTTTGCGAGAGCTATAAGTATCTCGACGATATGACGGTTCGCATCAAGCTGAAATCCGGCATTCTCTTCTCGGACGGCACGCCGCTGACCGCTGAGGACGTTCTGTTCCAGTACGTGCGCGCTTCTCAGGAAGCGGTATCCGCTTCGCAGTACGCGTTTATTGACACGGAAAACAGCTACGTGGAAGACGACACCACGCTGGTGCTGCATTTCACGCAGGCGTGGGCTCCCTGGATCAATACGCTTGCCGGCGGCCGCGCAAGCATTGTCAGCAAGAAGGCATTTGAGGAAATGGGCGCGGACGCGTTTGCAAGAGCGCCGGTCGGCACCGGCCCGTACAAAATTGTGGAATGGGTCTCCGGCAGCTACATCCGTCTGGAGGCAAACGAATACTACTGGCAGGGCGTTCCCGAGGTCAAGAACATTATCATCAAATTTGTCGAAGAGTCTAACTCCCGCGTCATTGAGCTGGAAACCGGCTCGGCAGACATTGCGTATTACATCGAGGGCAGCGACATCGACCGTGTGAACTCGATCCCTGGTTATCACATCGAAATGGGCGATTCCTATCGCTACTTTATTGTGACCTACAGCATGCAGAACGAGTATACCAGGAATGAGACGCTGCGCAAGGCGCTGACGACTGCAATTGATCGCGACCTTCTCGTTGAGGTGTGCTCCGACGGCGTAGGCACGGTCATTGACAGCTACTCTCCGCCTCTGATCAAGGACGATTATGTACCGGAGCCTGACTACACCTATGATGTGGAAAAGGCAAAGCAGCTGCTGGCTGAGGCCGGTTATCCGGATGGACTGACCATTGAGCTGCATGTAGAGCCGCAGGCGGTCATGAAGCGTCTGGCGGAAACGATCCAGGGCATGTGGCAGGAGATCGGCGTGACGACGAACATCGTGACCTCTGCGCTTGCAACCTATACGGCAGAAAATGACGGACACTTCTGCGTCTGCATCCGTGACGGCAGCGCACAGGAGATATCCAATGTCTGGACGATCTATGAATCCACGTTCGGCTCCCGTCTGGAAGGCAACGACGACTGGCTGGATGCAAAGCTGCTCGAAGAGCGCACCTACTACCCGGGCGACGAGCGCCGCGCAGCCTGCACGAAGGAAATTGCAGATTATCTGTATGAGAAGTGCTATTCCTACCCGCTTATGGTTATGCCCACGGTGTATGCAGTAAGCGACAGAATTGAGAACTTCGTGTTCCATCCGAACCAGAACAATCTCGATGTGAACAATTGGATTAAAAAGTAACTCGGATCAGGTGGCCGGGTTCACAAACAATCTGGCATAGGAGAGCTGCGGGTTTTATAAAGAAGCATAAAACCCGCAGCTTTCTTTGATTGAAAGCAGTCATTGGAGGTTACACATGATTCGATACATATTAAAGCGTGTGGCGATGATGATCCCGGTGCTGCTGGGCGTGACGCTGATCATTTTTACAATGATGTATTTTACACCCGGCAGTGCGGAGGACTTCATTTTAGGCGATCTGGCAACGCAGGAGGATAAGGAGATCTTCCGCGAGGAAAACGGTCTGAACGATCCGTTTTTCGTACAGTTCGTCCGGTATGTCGGAAACATTTTAAAGGGAGATTTCGGAACCTCGTATACAACGAAGCTGCCGGTAATGGATGAGATCTCGAGCCGCTTCGGAAACACGCTGCTTCTGGCGGCGCTGGCAATTGCATTTGCCGCGATTCTCGGAATTATATTGGGCGTCATATCAGCGGTTCGACAATACAGTTTGCTGGATAATCTGACGCGTATTTTCGCCATGCTCGGCGTTTCCATGCCGAGCTTCTGGGAAGGATTGATGCTGGTGATCCTGTTCTCTGTCGTGCTGAATGTGCTTCCGCCGTCCGGAATTGCAACATCGAAGGCTTGGATCCTTCCGGCTGTTACGATCGGCACGCAGTCTCTGGCTGCCATTATGCGCATGGTGCGCTCGAGCATGCTCGAGGCGATCCGGCAGGACTATGTTACCACGGCGCGCGCAAAGGGACAGACAGAGCTTCGGGTGATTTCGCATCACGTATTTCGCAACGCGGTGCTTCCGATCATCACGGTCATCGGCAATAGCTTTACCAAGCTGCTCGGCGGCGTTGCGGTCGTTGAGATTGTTTTTGCGATTCCCGGCGTCGGTAAGCTGATCGTGGAAGCCATTAAAATGAAAAATGCGCCGCTTGTGCAGGGCGGCATCCTATATATTGCGTTCTTTATGTCGATCGCAAATCTGGTGGTTGATATTATTTACGCATTTGTAGATCCTCGCATCCGCTCGCAGTATGTCACGGTGAAGCAAAGGAAAAAGAGAGGCGACAAGGATGAAAAATAACCCCTCTGGAAGTGAAAAAAGAAAAAGCCAGTTTGCGGTTTTTGCCGGGCGTTTCGCAAAAAACAAGGCGGCGATGGTGGGCTTCGTGATCATCATTCTGCTGGTCTGCTGCGCGCTGTTTCCGCAGCTGTTTACCGGATACGATCCAATCAAGCAGGTGCTTCAGGATCGCAATCTGCCGCCTAGCGCCGCGCATATTTTCGGCACAGACGATTTTGGGCGGGATATTTTCTGCCGCGTCGTCTATGGCTGCCGCACGAGCCTTGTGATCGGCCTGAGCGTCGTGCTGTCGAGCTCGATCGTCGGCATCATCCTGGGCTGCATTGCGGGAAGCAGCGGCTCCATTGGAGATAACATTGTGATGCGCGGAATGGACATTCTCATGGCGATCCCGTCGACTATGCTCGGTATTTCTATCGTTGCCGCGTTTGGCCAGAGCGTTGTGAACCTTGTCATTGCGCTTTCCATCAGTATGATCGCGCCGATGGCGAGACTGGTGAGAATCTCCGTTCTCTCCGTCAAGGATCAGGAATATGTGGAGGCGGCAAGATCCTGCGGCGCAAGCGGCATCCGGATCATGCTCCGCTACATTCTGCCGAACTGCATGGCGCCGCTGATCGTTCAGGCGACCATGAGCATTGCGGCAGCAATCATGGCGGCAACGGCTTTGAGCTTTATCGGCCTGGGCGTGCCTGCGCCGACACCGGAATGGGGCTCTATGGCCTCGGCGGCGCGCAACTATATCCGCGATTACTGGTGGCAGGTCACGTTCCCCGGCCTTGCGATTATGGTCACGGTCTTTTCGTTTAACCTGCTTGGCGACGGCTTGCGCGACGCGCTGGATCCGAAGCTGAAGAACTAGGAGGGCGCTTATGTCTGAGAATATTTTGGTGATCCGCGATTTGCGCGTGACCTACACGTCCGGAAAAGAAACGGTCAAGGCGCTCAACGGGATCAGCCTCACCTTAAAAAAGGGAGAGACGCTTGGCCTCGTGGGGGAAACCGGCGCCGGTAAGACGACGCTTGCAAAGGCGATTCTGCAGTTGATCCCGAATCCTCCCGGAAAAATCACGAGCGGCGAGATCTTCTATCAGGGACAGGATCTGCTGAAGCTCTCCCACGCACAGATGCGCAAGATCCGCGGCCGTGAAATTTCGATGATCTTTCAAGATCCGATGACGGCTTTAAATCCGGTTCTGACTGTCGGCGAGCAGATCGCGGAGGTTATCCGGCTGCACCAGAAGGTGAGCCGCGCGGAGGCGATGGTCAAGGCGCAGGAAATCATGGAAATGGTCGGCATTGAGGGCGCGCGCTGCGTCGAGTATCCGCACCAGTTCTCTGGCGGCATGAAGCAGCGCATCGTGATCGCGATCGCGCTGGCCTGCAACCCGACGCTGCTGCTTGCGGATGAGCCGACTACCGCGCTGGATGTTACCATTCAGGCGCAGGTGCTCGATCTGATCGAGAAACTGAAGACAGAGCTGGGAACGTCGCTTGTTTTAATTACACACGACCTTGGCGTCGTCGCAGAGATCTGTAACAAGGTCGCGGTCGTATATGCAGGCGAGGTGATCGAATACGGAACGCTGGAGGATATTTACAACCATACCGCACATCCGTACACGGTCGGTCTGTTTGGCTCGATCCCGAACTTCAATGAAGATGTCAGAAGGCTGACACCGATTCCCGGTATGATGCCGGACCCGACGAAGCTGCTGGAGGGATGCAGCTTTGCCGACCGGTGCCCGCAGGCCTGCGACGAATGCCGCAAGGGAACGATCCCGAATGTTGAGATTGCACCGGGGCATATTGTGAAATGCCTGAAATACGAAGGAAAGGCGGATACGGCAGAATGAGCGCGATACTGGAAGTTAAAAACCTGAAGAAATATTTCAAAACACCGCGCGGGATTCTGCACGCCGTGGATGACGTCACGTTTTCCGTTCAGGAGGGCAGAACGCTCGGAATCGTCGGAGAGTCCGGCTGCGGCAAATCGACGCTGGGACGCACGATCATCCATCTTCACGAAAAAACGTCCGGAGAGGTCTGGTTTGACGGAAAAGAGATCAGCGACGTTAAGGGCGGCGAACTCAAAGAGCTCCGGAAGGATATGCAGATGATTTTCCAGGATCCCTTTTCGTCTCTGAACCCCAGAATGACGGTCGCACAGTCCATTGCCGAGCCGCTGAAAATCTACAAGGCCTGCGCGTCGGGCAGCGAGATGGAAGCGCGCGTCAATGAGCTGATGGACACGGTCGGTCTGGCTCGCCGGTTTGCGGATGTCTATCCGCATGAGCTTGACGGCGGCCGGCGGCAGAGAATCGGCATTGCCAGAGCCATCGCGCTTCGTCCCAAGCTGATCGTCTGCGACGAGCCGGTTTCCGCGCTGGACGTGTCCATACAGGCGCAGGTGCTGAATCTGATGCAGGACTTGCAGGAGCAGCAGCACCTGACCTACTTGTTCATCACGCATAATATGGCGGTCGTCAAGCATATTTCCGACGACATCCTTGTGATGTACCTGGGAACGATGGTAGAAAAAGCAAGCAGCGAGAGCATGTTCCGCAACCGGCTGCATCCATATACCAAGGCGCTTTTGAGCGCGGTGCCGATTCCGGCTGTGATTCCGAAGGAGCAGAGAAGACGCGAGCTTCTGAAGGGCGAGATCACCTCACCGGTCAATCCAAAGCCCTGCTGCCGGTTCGCGGCGCGCTGCCCGTACGCGACCGAGGTGTGCCATGCGCAGATGCCGGACTATGAGGAGGTTCTGCCGAATCATTTTGTGGCGTGCCATCATGTTCGTGAAATCAATGGATTAAAGTGAGGGATTGCAAAATGCAGAACACAAATTGGATCAAAGAAATGAGCACCTCCGAGTTCGCGGAGCGGAAAAAGACGTGCGATACTGTGATCATTCCGGTCGGCGCGACGGAAGGATACGGCCCGCACCTGCCGCTGGCTTCCGATACGTTTGTTGCCTGTAAGATCGCCGAGCTCGTTGCCGAACAGACGGGCGCGATGATCGGACCGACGCTGGAGATCGGAGAATCCTATTCTCTTTCCATGTATCCCGGCACGATGTGCCTGACGCCGCAGACTTGGACGGCGGTTTTCAACGACATCATGGACTCTCTGATCAAGTGGGGCTTCCGATATTTCATGATCATCAACGGCCATGCGGGCAATGTGCCGCTTATCGGTCATGTGGTGCGCAGGAAGCAGAATGAATGCGGCGTGAAGTGCGCGCAGATCGACTGGTGGCGTTTCGCGCAGAAATTTTCAAATGATGTCTGCGAGAACAAGGGCTTTATGGCGCACGGCCATGCCAGCGAGTGCGGCGGCTCTGTTATGCTGTATCTGTATCCGGAGATGGTCGACATGTCGAAGGCAAGACGCGTGGAGCCGGAGCGCGAGAGCTACGTTCGCGACAGCGATCTTGTGACCTATGTTTCGTTTGCCAAGACAACGCAGTGCGGAATTCTCGGCGATGCGACGGTTGCGACCCTGGAAAAGGGCGAAAAGATCGTAACGCGCGCGGTCGACAGAATCGTCGAGTACATGAAGACGGAATTTTAAGCATATCGCGGAAAGGAGCAAACGGCGTATGAGAAGGTTTTTGGCCGGCGTGGTACAGGTTGACACGAACAGTGACTATGAGCAAAATCTGAAAATTGCGGCGGAGCTGGTTGCTGAGGCAGCCGGAAGAGGCGCGAAATTTGTCTCGCTTCCTGAGGTCTGGGCGTATAAAGGGCCGAATCCGGTGCAGCATGCGGAGGACATTCCGGGCGGACGCTGCTTCAGGCTTTTGTCGGAGCTTGCAAAGAAGCATCAGATCTGGATCCACGGCGGCAGCATCAACGAAAAGGCAGCGGGAACAGACAAAAAGGCCTATAACACGACAATGGTGATCGCTCCGGATGGACAGCTGGCTGCGAAGTATCGAAAGATCCACGTCTTTGATGTGGATGTCGAAGGCGGAAACAGCTTCCGGGAGTCGGATACCAAAATTCCGGGTAAGGATATCGTTGTTTATGACACAAAGGAGCTCGGAACCTGGGGCCTATCTATTTGCTACGACATGCGGTTTCCGGAGCTGTACCGCATTATGGCACTGGAAGGCGCGCAGATTCTGTTTGCCCCGGCGTCGTTTTTGATGCAGACCGGCAAGGATCATTGGGATCATCTGCTCTGCGCGCGGGCTATTGAAAATTCCTGCTATGTGATCGCAGCGGCGCAGTACGGTGTCAAGCACGACAGTATCGAATACGGCAAGAGCATGATCGTCGATCCCTGGGGCAACATCATCGCCAAAGCGTCTGATCATCCATGCGTGATCACGGCAGAAATCGATCTGGATTATCTGGAGCATGTCCGCCGGCAGGTGCTTTCGCTGAAAAACCGGCGTCCCGACGTTTACAATTTGAGTCGTATATAAAGGAGAATGCAACATGTTGGATGAAAAAACGATTCAGCGGTTTTTGAATGTTGACCCCGCGACCGTAGGCCATTACATCGGCGGCGGGTATATGCGTCCCGAGATGAAGCCTGTCAAGCGTGACGATCAGCGTATGGTTGGCGAGGCTTATACGGTAAGAATCAGCGGACGCGACTCGTGCGAGCTGTATTACGCGATTTATACGGCGCCGAAGGGCTCTGTGATCGTGGTCGACCGCTGCGGCGACGATACCTTTGCCTGCTGCGGCGAGATGGTCGTCCGGTTCGCGATGAGCCGCGGCATGGCGGGTATCGTGATCGACGGCCCGGCCACAGACTCCCGCGCCATTGAAAAGCTGGGCTTCCCGGTATTTTGCACGGGAATTTCCGCAGTAACAACGAATATTTATGGCGTCACCGGCGAAACGAACATTCCAATCTGCTGCTCCGGCGCGATCGTGCATCCCGGCGATATCGTCTTCGGCGATGCAGACGGCGTCGTGGTTCTGCCGCCCGATGGCTATGAAGAGGCGCTCTGCAAGGCCGAAGCGTCCGTTGCAAGAGAGGTCAAGCAGAGAAAGGTGTTTGAAGAAGGCGGAATGCCGAGCTGGAATCTGGAGCGAATCCATGCGGCGGATATTCAGAGCCTGATCAACGAGTTCAAGAAGTACGAATGAGCCGAACAGGGGCACAGGCCGGTTTGAGCCTGCGCCGGGCGGGAGGCAGTCTGTCGCTGCTGGCCGCGGCGGTTATCTGGGGATTTTCGTATGTTGTAGCGGCAGCTGCGGCCAGAAGAACGGATGCGCTGTTTTTGACCTTCTACCGGTACGTTCTGGCGGCGGCAGGAATGCTGGCGGCGGTATGGCTGTGCAAGATCAGGATTTCGGGAACGGTTCTGCGCAAAAGCTGGCTGCTGGGGCTGCTGCTGTCCATGAGCCAATACATTCAGGTTTCAGCAGCGGGCTACAGCACGCCCGGGAAAATATCCTTTATCACAGCGGCATACGTCGTCTGGGTGCCGCCGCTCGAGGCAGTTTTCGAAAGAAAGAGGCTGACGCTCCGCAGTGTGGGGCTTTCTCTTCTGACGCTGCTCGCGCTCAGCCTTCTGTACGATCTGCGAGGAGCAGTCAACCGGGGCGATGTGCTTGCGGTGTTTGGAAGCCTTGGCTTTGCTGCGCATATTCTCTGCTCCGAGCGAGCACTGCAAACGCAGCCGGCTGAGCCGCTGGCGGCCATGCAATTCGCGTGGGGCGCGATTTTCTCCGGCGCGCTGCTGCTGCTCAAAGAGGGAACGCTCCGTCTGGAGCAGACCGATACGCAGCTGTGGCTGGAGATCGGCTACCTTGGCGCGTTCAGCACGCTGGCGGGGTTCCTGCTGCAGATGCATGGTCAGCGGCGGGTACCAGCCGGGACGGCGTCAATCCTTCTGTCGACGGAGGCAGTGTTCGGACTGCTGTTTTCTGTCCTGGCGGGGAAAGAGACGCTGACGGTCAAAAGCATGATCAGCTTCGCACTGATCTCGTGTGCGGTCTGGCTGACGCAGACGAAAAAGAATAAAGACGAAAGAGTCTACGAGGTGAAGAAATGAAAAGCTATCTGGTTTCTTCAAAGGATCTGGAACGATTTGAAGAAAAACTGTTTGAAGCGGTCGGACTGCGCGCCGCGGACGCACATAGCGTTGCCGCGCTTCTGGTTCACGCGGATCTTCGGAATGTCAGAAGTCACGGCGTGCTTCGGACAAAGCCGTATCTTGATAAGATTCTCGGCGGCGGTGCAAAAAAGGACAGCACGTACGAGGTGGTGCATGAAACACCGAATACGGCTGTGATCGACGCCGCGGGCGGGCTGGGCGCACTGGCCGGGGAAAAGGCGGTGAAGCTTGCCAGAGAAAAGGCAAAGGCGCACGGAATCGGCATGGTTTCCGTTCGCAACAGCAACCACTTCGGCATGGGCGGATATTGGGCGCTGAAGCTGGCAGGGGACGATATGATCGGCTTTGCCTGCTCGACGACCGATCTGACAATGGGGCCTCCGAACTGCAAAATGCCGTTTATGGGAAACAATCCGTTTTCCATTGCGTTCAAGGCGTGCGATGCGTATCCGGAGGTCTGTGTCGATATGGCGACGAGCGGCGTCGCGCTCGGAAAGGCGAAGGATCTGGACAAGCGTGGTCTGCCGATCCCGAGCGGCTGGATGCTGGACAAGGACGGAAACGACACGACGGATATTCAAAAGTGCTTCATGATGGTTCCGATGGCAGGACACAAGGGCTTTGGCATCGCGTTCGCAATTGAGCTCTTCGCAACGCTGCTTTCCGGCGGTGTATTGTCCCCGGATGTCAACAACCAGGACTTGACCGACACGCCGGAGCTTTCCAGCCAGTGCTTTGCCTGCTTTGACATTGCCGCATTCAGAGATCTGGAACAGTTCCGGAAGGACGCGGGCGCGTACATTGAAAGGCTCCATGCGCTGCCGATGAAGCCGGACGCGGGCAAGGCCAAGTATCCCGGCGAAATTGAGTATACAAACAAGCTTGCGAACCTCTCACGAGGCATCGAGCTGCCGGAGGCGCTGGCGGACGAGCTGGAGGAGCTGGGCAAGCAGCTGCATGTGGACAGCAGATTCCTGAAAGAGCAAACACTGTAATAAACCGGACAGAAAAACCAAAATGGGAGAATGATCATGGAAAATAAAATTCGTAAAATGCTGAATGAAGGCAAGGCAACCGTCAATACGCGCATTTGGAGCCTTTGGCCGACGACTGCGGAAGCGGCGATCACCTGCGGCAACTTCGATTATCTGGAATTCCTCGCAGAATACGCGCCGTATACGCTGCCGGAGCTGGAAAACTTCGTGCGTGCCTGTGAGCTGCACAACTGCGGCTCGATGATCAAGGTCGATTTCCAGAACCGCGCGTATGTTGCGCAGAAGGCCATTGCGATGGGCTTCCAGGCAGTCCTTTTCACGGATCATCAGAATGCCGAGCAGGTGCGCGAGACGCTGCATCTGGTCACACCGGAAGCACCGGAATACGGCGGCCGCTTCGGCTATCCGAATGCGCGCTGGCTGGGCTATAATCCGGAGCCCAGGCAGATGGAATATGCGGCAATGAATGCCAGCGCGGTCAAGGCGTTTATGATCGAAAAGAAAGAAGCGGTCGACAACATCGAAGAGATCTGCTCGGTTCCCGGCGTCGACATGGTTCAGTTCGGGCCGTCCGATTACTGCATGAGCCGCGGCTGGAACTGCTGCGACCACAGAGCGGATATTGACGCCGCGGAGAAGCATGTCATCGAGGTCGCGCTGGCACATGGCGTACAGCCGCGCTGCGAGATCTATACGCTTGAGCAGATGCAGAAGTATCAGGAAATGGGCGTTCGCCATTTCTGCATCGGAGACGAATTCGATATTCTGAAGGACTATTGGAGCAATGTCGGCGGCGCGGCAAAGAAGGCTGCGGCTGCGCTCTGATTCTGCCGGACAGAGGTTCGAACAAAAGGGGTGACACGATGGAGCTTTTACTGGGTGTGGATATTGGAACGACAGCGCTGAAGTCTGCCTTATTTGATACGAGCGGCACGCTGCTTGCCGTTACTACACAGGAATACACGCTGCTGACGCCAAAGGTCAATTATGTAGAGGAGACCGGCGAGGTCTATTGGAAGGCGTTCTGCGACGCAATTGCGGCGCTGCAAAGAGCGTACCCCATCTCGCCGGAGGACAGTGTTGCAATGTCCTTTTCCGCGCAGGGTGAAACGCTGCTTTTCTTGGATGAGAAGGGCGAGCTGCTGCGCAATGCCATCGTCTGGATGGATAACCGCGCGCTGGAGCAGGCGCAGGCACTGAAAAAGCGCTTTGGGGACGAGCTTTGCTATCAGGTGACCGGTCAGGTCAGCTTCGAGCCGTGCTGGCCTGCCTCCAAAATACTCTGGGTACGGGAGCACGAGCCGGAAGTTTTCAAAAAGACGGCGTATTTTCTGCTGATCGAGGACTATTTCATCTATCGGCTGTCTGGGAAGCTTGTGACGGAAGGATCTCTTGTGTGCTCGTCGACGTACTGGAACATCACGACGAAAACATGGTGGCCGGAGATGCTGGCGTTTTTGGGGATTTCCGCTGCGCAGCTGCCGCAGATCATGGAGTCCGGCGAAATTGCCGGCACGATTCTCCCGGCGCTTGCCGCAGAGCTGAAGCTTCCGAAAAATACCACCATCTGCACTGGCGCGCTCGATCAGGCCGCCGGCGCCATCGGAGCCGGAAATGTCAGAGAAGGAATGTTTTCCGAAACCATCGGAGCCGCGCTCGCGGTCTGCGCGCCGGTGAGCCATCCGGTTTTTGACCCGAACCGCCGCATGCCGCTGCATTATTTTGCCGTACCGGATACCTACATGATCCATACCTTTACAAACGGCGGTATGACGCTGCGCTGGTTCCGCGACCAGTTCTGCCCGGTGGAGATGCAGGCGCAGACGTTTGGCGCCGGAGATGCGTATGACATGATCAGCCGGCAGGCAGAAAAGGTTCCTGCCGGAAGTGATGGGCTTGTCATGCTGCCGCATCTTGCGGGGGCAAATGCACCGGATGTGGATGCAAAGGCAAAGGGCGTCTGGTTTGGATTCACCTTGCAGCATACGAGGGCGCATTTTATGCGCGCGGTGATGGAGTCGCTGGGCTATATCGTCCGGCGGAACATTGACGCGCTGGCGGATATGGGGATCCATGTCACCGAGGTGCGCAGCCTGGGCGGAGGATCGAAGAGCCGGGTCTGGGAGCAGATCAAGGCGGATATCAATCAGGTACGGTTTGAAACGGTGAACTCGCCGGAGGCCGCGTCTCTTGGCGCTGCGATTCTGGCGGGTAAGGCGACCGGCGTGTTTTCAGACATCGGCGCCGCAGTGGACAGCATGGTGCATGTCAAAAAGGTCTTTGAACCGGATACGGAAAAGAAAGCAGTCTATGACGAAGGCTACGCCATGTACCAGAAGCTGTTTTCCAGCTTGAAGGACTGCTTTGCGCAGAGCCTTTGATAGGGAGGAACGTATGAAAAAAATTCTCATTTCCGAATGGGTGCCGGAGGAGTGCCTGCTGCCGTATGAAAAAACATTTTCCTTCACGCTGCCGAGTAAGGAGAAGCACGCGTTTTCCTACGAGGAGCTGCTCCGGCAGATCCCGGAATATGACGGCTGCCTGATTCTCGACAACGAGGGCGACCGCGCGCTGCTGGACGCAGGAAAGAAGCTGAAGGTCATCGCGAACTTTGGCGTAGGCTATGACAACATCGATTGGCAGTATGCCACACAGATCGGACTTCCGGTCGTCAATACGCCGACGCAGGTCACGGAGGCAACGGCAGAGCATACGGCGTGCCTGATCGTATCGACGATGCGCGGGATCGCCAGATATGACCGCGAAATTCGGGCGGGTATCTGGAAGAGCCCGAACTTTGACGATTGCAATACGCAGGTCGAGGGCGCGACGCTTGGCATTCTGGGCTTTGGCCGGATCGGCAAACGCGTTTGCCGCAAGGCACAGGGATTTGGCATGAACGTCGTCTATTACGATAAATTCCGCGCTGCACCCGAGGTGGAACAGGAGTTCGGCGTGACCTATCTGCCGTTCGACGAGGTTTTGCAGAAAGCAGATTGCGTGAGCCTGCATATGCCGTATCTCCCGGAGAACCACCATCTGTTCCGGGCAGAGACATTTGCGAAGATGAAGAAAGGCGTGTATTTCATCAATTGCGCGCGCGGCAAGCTGGTCGATGAGCAGGCACTGGCCGATGCGCTGGAAAACGGCACGATCAAGGCGGCCGGCCTGGACGTTTTTGAAGATGAGCCGCAGGTAAATGAAAAACTGCTCCGGCTGCAAAATGTGACGCTGACGCCGCACATTGCAAGCCTGACAATGAAGGCGCGTGTCGGCATGTGCAAGGAGGCGCTGAGCGGTATCACGGGCGTATTGAATGGAGAACGGCCATACAATGTGGTGAACCCACAGGTGTTTGGTTCCGTGTAACGCGAATCCGCAAATGATCTGTATCCAACAAAGAAAGAGGGGAGAGCACAATGAGAGTCATTCATCCGGAGGAAGCACGGTTTTTTATGGACGGACCGGAGGCTTGCCGGGAGTATCTGGTGAGCGGGAAGGTGACATTCGGCACGTCGACGCTGCTTGCCGGGCAAACCGGCGGCGTTGATCCGGGACATCTGAAATCCCACGAGGTTTTCTACTGCGCGCGGGGACATGTTGCGGTGCATAACCGCGACAGCGGCAGATATTATGAGCTGCGGGAAGGCGATATTCTGCTGATTGAAGAAGGAGAACCCCACCAGATCAGCAACATCGGAACGGAAACGGCGGTCGTGACGTGGAGCATGGGGCCGAGCGCCGATATGGCGTGAGCGCTGAGGGTGAAGAAGCATGAAACTTGTAGTATTGGATGGATACACCGAAAACCCGGGTGATCTGAGCTGGGCAGAGCTGGAGGCGCTGGGAGATGTGACGATCTATGACCGCACGAGCTATGCCGAGTCCCCGCTGATCGCCGAACGCATCGGGAACGCGGAGATCGCCGTGATCAACAAAACGCCGATCTCGAAACAAACCATAGACAGCTGCCCGAACCTGAAACTGATCGCGGTACTGGCAACCGGCTATAACGTGGTCGACTACAGCTATGCGGGGGAAAAGGGCATTGCGGTCTGCAATGTTCCGACCTACGGCACAGCTTCGGTCAGTCAGTTTTCCATTGCGCTGATACTGGAGATCTGCCATCATATCGGCCACCACAGCGAAAGCGTACATAACGGAAATTGGGTCACAAACCCGGACTGGTGCTACTGGGACTACCCGCTCATAGAGCTGGAGGGAAAGAATATTGGCATCATTGGCTTTGGACGGATCGGCCAGGCGGAGGGGCGTGTGGCGAAGGCGCTGGGAATGCATGTGCTGGCATATGATCTGTATCCGAATGACACCGGCCGGGCGATCGGGGAGTATGTTGATCTGGACGCACTGTTTGCAAGAGCCGATGTCATTACGCTGCACTGCAACCTGACGCCGGAAAACACAGGACTGATCAACAAGGACACGATCGCCAAAATGAAGGACGGCGCGATCCTGATCAACAACGCCCGCGGCCAGCTGATTGTTGAGCAGGATGTTGCCGATGCGCTCAACAGCGGCAAGCTTGCCGCAGCGGGGCTGGATGTCGTCTATACCGAGCCGATTCGGGCGGATAACCCGCTGCTTCGAGCCAAAAACTGCGTGATCACGCCGCATATTTCGTGGGCGCCGAAGGAGAGCCGGCAGCGCATCATGAATACGACCGTGGAGAATATCCGTGCGTTCCTCGCAGGACAGCCGCAGAATATCGTGAACATGTGAAAATACGGGGCATGTATTTTGAAAAGAACCTTGCAGTCGGGCGTCGGAAACGTTCCTGAAGCGCTGACGCAGAAAGCAGCAGGCGGTCTGCTTGCTGGGGTGCCTGTTTATCGGGCGTCGGAACTGCTTGTCCCGGATGGCAGAACGCTGAAAAAGCGGCGGAGAGGATGATCGCGTTGCCACTGGTTTGCACGCTCTGCTTTTATTCTTCCCCCGGCAAACAACCGAAAGGCCTCCGCCTGATCATGGATCAGACGGAGGCCTTTCCTTATAGATTCGGGAAGCACCGGTTATGCCAGTGAGGGTACCTCGTAAAAGCTGCATCCTCAAGCATCTAGCAAAGCGAGCCGGGAATAACAATCCAGCAAATTCGGATGCACTCGATAAAAACGATTGATGCGCGGTTACGGGCGGCGGAGCATTTGATGCAGGCAAAAGATGATCCCGTACATTTTTATATGACCTGCGCCCGTGCGTTTCCGGCTTCGCAGCGGCGTTACCTGGCTTCCTGGCTGCGGCCGAAGACGGGCTCCTGCTGATAGGTTTGCAGGGCGAGATCAATGAAGTCCTGCGCGATGCGGCTCAGGTAGCGGCTGCGGTTATAGCCGATGGCAATGGTGTCCACGGAATCCTTGTCGGAAAACGGCAGGATCTCGACCTTCTGCCGCACGGCGGAATCCGCTGTGCCGGAAACCGTGTAGGGGCTGCTGAGATAGAGCTCCGGGCAGACAGTCAGGCCCATCCCCTCCGCCGCCAGACAGAAGGCCGTCTGGACATTCTGCGTCTCCAGCCGGACGTCCGGCGTCATGCCGTTTTCGGAAAACACACGGTCGGCAATGGTTCGGATGCGGTCGCCGCTTTTCAGCAGCACGAAGGGCAGGCCGGAAAACAGCTTTAAGTCCAGCGTCTTCCAATACATGCGGCAGAGCTCCTCCGTTTTCGCGCCAAAGGTCTGATGCAGCAGCTCTTTTTGCGCAACCAGATACATTTTTTCATACATCAGGGGCGTATACACCGCGCTTTCCAGCAAAAACGGCGCGAAGCCGATGAGCACGTCGATGAGCCCCTTGCCCAGATCCTCCTCCAAGGCCAACGTGCTTCCTTCCAGGATCGACAGCTCCACCAGCGGATACATCCGGTTGAATTCCGGCAGCAGCAGCGGCAGGATGGACTGTCCGCGCGTATGCGAAACACCGATGCGAAGCGCGCCCCGGCGGTTCTCGTTGGCATCTTCGATCGCTGCGGCGGTTTGCCGCTGAATATCGAGGATCTGAATGGCAGAGCGCTGAAAGCACTTTCCGGCGTAGGTCAGTTCCAGACCCGCGTGCCGGGAAAACAGCGCGCTTCCCACCTCTTTTTCCAGCCGCGCGAGCAATCCGCTGAGTGCCTGCTGGGACATATGCAGCCGCTCGGCCGCACGGGTGACGCTGCCCTCCTCCGCCAACACAAGAAAGTACTCCAGATTCTGAAAGTTCATAAAAATTCATTCCTTTATTTTCTAGCAGTGCCGCCAAATCGTGCAGGGACACCCTGGCAAGGCTGCAAAATTCATGCATTCCTGCAAAATTTCTGCAAGTTATCCGCCTTTTAGACGCTTCGCATGAAAGAATAACACAAGAATTGCTTCATTACAACTGTTTGCCTGTGATTTTTTAAAAAATATTTCTGTTGGAAGCCGGGATTTTCCCGTGCTATCGTATGAGTAGTTCATCGGCAACCTTTTGAAATTCTGGAAGATAGAGCAAGGGAGGAGCGGAAAAGTTGTCCAGCCTGAAACAATTGGTATTGAACACGGCCTGGTGCAAGGGCTGTGGAATTTGCGTGGCGTTCTGTCCGAAAGGAGCATTGGAGCTCCGGGACGGGAAAGCGGCGCTGACGGAAAACGCGCAGTGTGTGCTTTGCGGGCAGTGTGAGCTGCGCTGCCCGGATTATGCCATTTACTTAAAAGAAGCGGAAGGAGGAGAAACGCAATGGGTAAAACCGTACTGATGCAGGGTAACGAGGCGTGCGTCGAGGGCGCGCTGGCCGCTGGCATGCGGCTGTATGCCGGGTACCCCATCACGCCGTCAACCGAAATTGCGGAGCTCTCCGCGCTGCGGCTTCCGCAGGAGGGCGGCAAGTTCATCCAGATGGAAGACGAGATCGCGTCCATTGCCTGCGCCATCGGAGCCTCCGTTGCGGGTGTGAAGGCCATGACCGCGACCAGCGGCCCGGGCTTTTCTCTCAAGCAGGAGAACATCGGCTATGCGTGTCTGGCGGAAATTCCGCTCGTGATCGTCGATGTGCAGCGCTGCGGCCCGTCGACCGGTATGCCGACATCACCGTCGCAGGGCGATGTGATGATGGCGCGCTGGGGCACGCACGGCGATCATCCGATCATTGTGATCAGCCCGTCGTCTGTGCGAGAAACATATACGCTTGCGGTGCGCTGCTTTAACCTGTCTGAAAAATACCGCACGCCCGTCAATTTCCAGATGGACGAGA
>CAKUNY010000012.1 GCA_934668605.1 uncultured Oscillospiraceae bacterium
CTGCACGAGGACATGTGCGAGGCCGCCGCGATGCTGCCGCACCTTTTCATGGTGAACCTCGTCATGAACGCGCAGATGCAGCTGCACGCGATTTTCTCGGGGCATTACCTCAAATCCTGGGAAGAGGGCTGCGCGCTGGTCAATAAAATCTATCAGGTCGACGTTCCCGAGCAGGCAGACGTGATCGTCGCCAGCTGCGGCGGCTTCCCGAAGGACATTTCGCTCTATCAGGGCACAAAAACCGTCGACAACGTCGAGTCTGGCCTCAAGCCCGGCGGAACGCTCATTCTGATGCTGGAAGCGCCGGAGGGCGGCGGCCCCGAGGAGTACTTCGGCTGGTGCAGGAATCTTCTCGACGGCACGATCGAACAGCGCCTGCGCGAGGCCTTCACCGTCGCGGGCTATATTTTCTTCCAGAACTGCGAGCAGGCGCAGCGGCAGAAGATTCTTCTGTATTCCTCAATTCCGGACGAGCTCGTGCGCCCGATGGGCATGCGTTCGTTCTCTGATATGGCGGCGCTTCTGAAGGAAGCCGACCTCGACGGAAAATCCATCTATGTGATCCCGAACGGCGCGACCGTCGTTCCCCATGTCTGCAAGGAGGCAGCCTTATGAATATGAAATCCTACATCGCAGCGCGCTTTCAGAATTCCGGTTCCGGGCTCTCGCTCGACACCGAAGCGCTGGCAAAATACAACGATATCATCGATCTTTCCATCGGCGACACCGATTTTACCACTGACGAAGCCATCATTGAAAAAGCATACCTTGATGCGAAAGCCGGCCACACCCACTATGGTGACCCCAAGGGCGACCCCGAGCTGATTTCCGCCGTGTGTGGGGCATGGCAGGAGGATTTCTCGCAGGCGCTGACCCCGGATCACGTGCTCGTCACAGCTTCGAGCTGCCTCGGCATGGCGCTTACCATGCTCGCAATTCTGAACCCCGGCGACGAGGTGATCGTGTTCTCGCCGTACTTTGCCATGTACCGCAGCCAGATCGAGCTCGCGGGCGGCGTGTGCGTCGATGTGCCGACCTATGCAAGCGAAAACTACGCCATCATGGAGGAGCGTCTGCGCGCGGCCATTACGCCCAGAACGAAGGCCATCATTTTTAATAACCCCACGAACCCCACCGGCATGGCCTACGGGCGCGAGACATTAGAGCTTCTGGCCAAAATCGCGCAGGAGTATGATCTTCTCGTCGCGGCGGACGAAATTTATACAACGTATCTATACGAGGGCGACTATATCCCCCTGCGCACGCTTCCCGGCATGCTGGAGCGGACGATCACGCTCAACAGCTTCTCGAAAAACTTTCTCATGACCGGCTGGCGCGTGGGCGTGATCATCGCAGAGCCGACCTTGATCGCCACTATGAACCAGATCAACAGCGCGCTCATCTACTCCGCCCCGTCTATCTCGCAGAGAGCTGCCATCGCAGCCCTGGATAACCGCGCGCGCATCCGCGAGCGCTACATCAAAGCCTACCGTGAGCGCATTTTCTACTCCGCTGATCGGCTGGAAAAAATCCCGTACCTGAGCCTTGTGCGCCCGAAGGGCACGTTCTATCTGTTCCCGGGCGTAGAAAAAACGGGGCTTACGGCAGGGGAGTTCTGCAAAGAACTGCTTGACCGGGCGCACATTCTCGTCTCGCCGGGCGACGTGTTCGGCCTTGCCGGAAAGCAGCACTTCCGCATTGCATGCACAGTGGATATCGAAAAGCTCCGCGAGGCATACGACCGCATGGAAGCCCTCCATTTCTGAGAAAAATCCGCCCGGCACGGACGAATTTGGTGATTATGCAGAAATTTTCACAATTATTCACCGATATACAGTCGAATGTTGTATAACTTTGCGGCTTTACAAATTCTGAATTTTCTGTATAATCATACACATAAATTACAACAAGCTGCATGCAGGGCATGCACAGGAGGGTATTATGAAAAAGAATTCACTGACCAAGCTGATTGCGCTGACGCTTTGCGCAGTCCTGGCGCTCGGCCTGTTCGCAGGCTGCGCCGCAAAGACCGAAGAAGCTGCTCCCGCCGCTTCTGAAGAAACCACCGCAGCAGAAACCGCTGAAACTACCACCGAAGAAGCCGCTCCCGCCGAGGAAGCGACCTCCGATGCCGCTCCCGCCGAAGAAGAAGCGACCGGCCTTCTGGCTCAGATCAAGGCCAAGGGCAAGCTGGTCATCGGCACCGAAGCACAGTATGCGCCTTATGAGTTCAAGGATCTCGACGCCAACTTCGCAGGCTGCGACATCTGGCTGGCGCAGCAGATCGCCGATTCCCTCGGCGTAGAGCTCGAGGTTGTCGACATGGCGTTCGACGGCATCATCCCCGCTGTCAAGTCCGGCCAGGTCGATATCGGCATCGCCGCATTCACCAAGACCCCGGAGCGTGCCGAGGAAATCGACTTCTCCAGCCTCTATGAGACGAGCGCGCAGCTTCTCATCGTCAAGACCGGCGACGCGGACAAGTACTCCACCAAGGAAGCGCTTGCAGGCCAGAAGGTCGGCGCGCAGAAGGGCACCATCCAGTCTCAGCTGATCATCTCCGCACTTCCCGACAGCGAGCTGTTTGAGCTTGAAAAGTACCCGGCACTGGCTCTCGAGACCCAGAACGGCAACATCGCGGGCTTCGTGGTCGACCAGGCGGTCGGCGAGGCTCTGGTCGCAACGAGCGACGGCAAGCTCGAGGTTTCCAACTTCCAGTTCACCGCTGAAGAGGCTTCCTTCGGTAAGGCAGCCGTTATCGCCAAGGGCAACGAGGACTTTGTCGCCGCTGTCAACGAGGTCATCGAAAAGGTCGTCGCCGACGGCAGCTATCAGGCAGCCTACGACGAAGCAGTCGAACTTGCTGCAAGCTTAGGCCTGTAATAAAAAGGTCGCTTGTCCAAGTTTACTTCACTTTCTAAGCTTTCAACCAAGGCTTCGCCGCCAAAAAGCGGCGAAGCCTTGAAGCCTGTCTTGCGCAGCCACGCAGCGCTGCATATTTTTTAGAAGGAGGCTCCCATGACTTTTTTTGAAACGATAGGAAAAATCATCGAGCGCTATTCCAGCTTTTTCGCGCAGGGCGTTGTCAATACGCTTATCATCGCGGCGTTCTCCGTCCTGCTCGGCACCATTCTCGGCACGCTGATGGCAACCATGCGCATGGGCAAAATTCTGCCGCTCAAGTGGCTGGCAGTCGCGTACATCGAGTTCATCCGCGGCACGCCCCTTATGGTGCAGCTGATGTTCATCTTCTACGGTCTTCCCATGATCGGCGTCAAAATCCCCGATATCTCGTGGATCCCCAACTTCTCGCGCTTTGCCGCCGGCATTGTCGCCATGAGCATGAACAGCTGCGCGTACGTCGCAGAGGTCATCCGCTCGGGCATTCAGGCCGTCGACTACGGCCAGACCGAGGCTGCGCGCAGCGTGGGCTTCTCGTCCGGCGAGGCGATGCGCCTTGTCGTTCTGCCGCAGGCCATCCGCAACATCCTTCCCGCGCTCGGAAACGAATTTGTAACGGTCATCAAGGAGTCGTCCATCGTCTCCGTCATTGGCATTGCCGACCTCATGTTCCGCACGAACGACGTCATCGCCCTCAGCTATAAGAGCCTCGAGTGCCTCGCCGTTGCGGCGCTCATCTACTTCGTTCTGACCTTCATCAGCAGCCGCATCGTATCGTTTGCAGAAAGGAAGCTGTCGCATGGAAAATAAACAGACTATGATCGAGGTCCAGGATCTCTGCAAGAGCTTCCACAAGCTCGAGGTTTTGAAGCACATCAGCACGACCTTCTACAAAAATGAAGTCGTCTCCATCATCGGCCCCTCCGGCGGCGGCAAGTCGACATTTCTGCGCTGCCTGAATTTACTGGAAAAGCCGACCTCCGGCAAGATCATCTTCGACGGAACGGACATCTGCGACAAGCGCCAGAACAGGAACATCGATCTTCACCGGCAGAAGATGGGCATGGTCTTCCAGCAGTTCAACCTTTTCAACAACATGGACGTCATGCGAAACCTCACCGTCGCCCCGATGCGCATTAAAAAGATGCCGAAGGAGCAGGCAGAGGAAAAGGCCATCGAGCTTCTGAAAAAGGTCGGCCTTGCAGACCGTGTCTCGGCCTATCCCAGCCAGCTCTCCGGCGGCCAGAAGCAGAGAATCGCGATCGTGCGCTCTTTGATGATGGATCCCGAGGTCATGCTCTTCGACGAGCCGACGTCGGCGCTCGACCCCGAGATGATCGGCGAGGTGCTCGACGTTATGAAGGCGCTCGCCGCCGACGGCATGACGATGATCGTCGTGACGCACGAGATGCGCTTTGCCCGCGAGGTCGCGGCCAGAACAATCTTCCTTGCAGACGGCAAGATCGAAGAGGACAAGCCCTCTCACGAGCTCTTTGACAACCCCGAGAGCCCGCGTCTTGTCACGTTCCTTCAAAAGGTGCTGTAATTTTTCCAAAAACCGCAAAACCCTTCCGGTTTTTTCCGGAAGGGTTTGTTCTTCGTTAAAATGCCGTAAAAACAACGGTTTCCCACTTGACACAACATGCCTTCTATGGTATCTTATGCATGAAAATTGATATACAGTCGGTTGAAGATTCCGGGAGAGGCCGCATTGCGGCGCCGAAGGGGAACGCGCAAAAGCTCTCAGGCAGAAGGACCGGAATTCGACGACACTCTGCAAAGTGCATGTATGCACGCCGACGGTGCAACCGGATTTTTCCGGGAATCTCTCAGGCAGATAACAGAGGCGCAAGGCTTCCAATTGGAGCTTTGCGCCCTTTTTATGCCCATTTGTAAACCCGACGGGCGCAAAACAGCATACCGCCCGTTTTGAAATAGGATGTGGAGGAAATCATTATGGAAAAGAAGACACCCTTATACGATTCGCACGTCGCCCTTGGCGCGAAGATGGTAGAGTTCGGAGGCTTCCTGATGCCTGTGCAGTACCCGACGGGCATTCTGGCAGAGCACATGGCCGTGCGCGAAAAGGCAGGCCTGTTTGATGTCTCGCACATGGGAGAGCTCGTTTTCTGCGGCGAGGACGCACTTTCGAACATTCAGCGCCTCGTCACCACCGATATTTCCAAAATGCAGAACGGCGACATGCGCTACGGCATGTTCTGCAACGATGAAGGCGGCGTGGTCGATGATCTGATCGTCTACCGCATGGAAGCCGACGACTATCTCATCGTCGTCAACGCCGGAAACCGCGACAAGGACGCCGCGTGGGTCGAAACGCATCTGTCCGGCCATCCCGGCTACCATGACGCGGGCAACGAATTTGGCCAGATCGCCATTCAGGGGCCTGTTTCCAAGGAAATCATGCTGCGCCTCTGCGAGGAAAGCGCGCTTCCCGAAAAGTACTATTCCTTCACAAAAGCGGTTCTTACCTGGAACGGCCGCAGCGCGGAAACCTATGTCTCCCGCTCGGGCTACACGGGCTCGTTCGGCTACGAGATCCTCTGTAAGACGGAAGACACCGTCTGGCTGTGGGATACGCTTCTGGAGGCAGGCAAAGATTTTGGCCTCATTCCCTGCGGCCTCGGTGCGCGCGATACGCTGCGTCTGGAGGCGGCCATGCCGCTCTACGGCCACGAGCTGACCGACAACATCACCCCCAAGATGGCGGGGCTTCCCTGCAAGCTTGACGGCAAGGACTTCATCGGCCATGACGCGCTGGTAAAGCTGGGCGCGCCGGAGGTCAAGCGCGTGGGGCTCAAGGGCGTTGGCCGCGGCATCGTGCGCGAGCACTGTGACCTGTATTCCGCCCCCGACGGCGAGAAGATCGGCTGGACGTCCTCCGGCACGTTCGCGCCCTATCTCGGCTGTTGCGTCGCGATGGGCTATGTCCCGGTCGAAGACGCGGAGGTCGGCAAGCATGTCTACGCTGACGTGCGCGGCCGCAAGGTCGAAATGGAGATCGTCCCCACCCCGTTCTACAAGCGCTGAGCGGCTGACCCGTGCCCTCTCTTTACTTTGGTGATATTCAACAAAACTTCTTATTTGCTTTTGTTTATTTCGTATATTTTCTGTCTTGCGTTTTTCCACCAAATGGCGTATACTGCCCGCAGAGTGAGAAAGAAATCAAACGAAAACATACATGGGAGGTTATGTTATGAAACTGCAAAACATCCACGAGGTAGAAGAATTCCGCAATGTCGTGCATCAGTGCAAGGGCAGAGTGTATCTTGAGAGCCAGGAGGGCGACATCTTCAATCTGAAGAGCGCCATGAGCGAGTATATCGCGCTTGGCCGTCTGCTCAGCGAGCAGGGCGACAGCCTCGAGCTCTTTGCTGACAGCAAGGAGGATGAAGCGCTGCTTCTGAATTTCCTCGTAAAGCTCGACAAGGAAAACGAAGCTTCCAAATAAATCGGTATCCCTCTCTTCCGGGCTGCGTCCAAACGGCGCAGTCCGGTTTTTCACAATCTGTCAAAAACGCATACATCTTCTGTTTTACGTCATGCTTCCAGATTATGCGTAGGGGACGATGCCCACATCGTCCCATTGGGAAGCGGTCCGTCCGCCGCGGACTGTCGAAACATCACCGCGCCATATCAAAACGCCCACCGGAAAAATCATCCAGTGGGCGTTTGTCTTATTCAAGAATCAGATAATTTTCGTGAAGCTCGGTCACGTAGCCGATCTGCGCGGCGTTCGGAATTTCCGCTTGCAGTGCGGTGAGACAAGCCTGCGCGTCCTTTTCGGCAACGGCGATGAGAAGGCCGCCACTCGTCTGCGGGTCAAAGAAAATGTCCTCGAGCGCGCGCGGGATCTCGCACTTTTTGAGAACGCCGCTCTCCGCGTACGTCCGGTTGCGGTACGCGCCCGCCGGAATGAAGCCCATGTCGGCAAACTCCAGAGCCTCCATGTGAAACGGCACGCTGAGGCTGTCAATGTGCAGGCTCATGCCGCTTCCCTGCGCCATCTCGAAGCTGTGCCCCATGAGAGAAAAGCCCGTCACGTCGGTGCAGCTGTGCACCTCGAAGCGCAGCATGATATCGCGCGCGGTCTTGTTGAGCGTCGCCATCTGCTTGTAAATGGCCGTCATCGTCTCGGGCTTTACCAGGTCGGCCTTTGCCGCCGTTGTGAGAATGCCGACGCCGAGGGGCTTTGTGAGAATGAGCGCGTCTCCCGGCTTCGCGCCGGAATTGGTGAGCACCTTTTTGGGATGCACAAAGCCTGTGACCGCCAGGCCGTAAATGGGCTCCGAGCCGTGGATGGTGTGGCCGCCCGTGATGATCGCGCCCGCCTCATAGGCCTTGTCATAGCCGCCGCGCAGAATCTCACGCACGGTTTTGTCGTCCATCGAGTCGGCCAGGCACATGATATTGAGCGCCAGCTTCGGCTCTCCTCCCATCGCGTACACGTCGCTCAGCGCGTTCGTTGCGGCGATCTGGCCGTACAGGAACGGATCGTCGACGATCGGCGGGAAAAAGTCCGTTGTCTGGACGATGGCCGTGTCGTCCGATACCACATACACGCTCGCGTCGTCACTCTTGTCGTAGCCGACGATGAGACGTGGGTCGGTGTGCGTGCGGAAGCCCTCGAGCATTTTAACGAGCGTTCCCGCGCCGACCTTTGCCCCGCAGCCCGCGCAGGAGGCGAGCTTTGTCAGTTTTACATCAGGTTCCATGCGCATGCTCCTCGCTGTTATAGACCACGACATAGCCATCCTCCCGCACCTCGGCGATCCGGTCGACCTCGTCGGCGCACACGCCGGTGGGCGTTACAAAGCCACCCTCGCAGCGCACGCAGGTTCCGCATGAGCTGGATAGACTGCGCGGCACCGGCATAGTCTTTGCCGCAAAGCCCTGCGCGTCGCAGAGCTTTTTATAGCGGATCGCGCCGAAGTGCGAAAAGAACGTTGCAATGTAGGTCATATTACTTTTTCATCGTCAGGGTGTACTCGCCGCCATTTTCGCTGACCGCGACCGAATAGCCCTCGTGCTCGGCATACCGGGTCACGTTTTCTCTCGACGCGGCGTTATCAACGAGCACCGTATATTCCGCGTCCTTTTTCATCATCGCCTTGCGGAGCATGATCACGGGCTCCGGGCAGGAATAGCCTCTTGCATCGACTGTTGTCATTTTGCATTCTCCTTTTTGAACGTATTGACGCTGGCGATCACGACCGCGACCACAAGGCCAAGGATCACAGCGACCTTACCGTTCGCTGTCGGGCCTTTGCCGGAGGACGCCAGACCGAAGTTATGGCAGAAGGCCGCGCCCGCGAGAAGACCGAAAATCGTCACGGCGCTGTCGCTGCTTCCCTCGCCGGAGAGGATCAGCTGACGCAGCGGGCAGCCGCCCAGAAGCACGCAGGCAAAGCCCGTGAGCATCATGCCAAGGAAGTTCCACACGCCGTCGGTGTGCGCAACGGGCTGGTCGGCAAAGCCGAGATGGAAGTAGCTCGTGCCGGTCGTGCCGCTGAGAATGAGGTTGCAGACCAGCGCACCGACTAAGATCGCCGCAAAGCCGAGAATGAGCTTCGTCTCTTTAAAAAGAACGAGGTCACGGATGCCGCCGACCATGCAAAGACGCGTTCTCTGCGCCAGCGCGCCGACGACAAGGCCTGCGATCAGGCTGATGATAATGGGCGCATGCATCGCGCCGGGGCCTGCGCCGGCTTCACTGAAGTGGATGAACGCCGGAGCCGCCAGCAGCAGCGCCAGAACCGCAAGCGTCAGGACGGGGAACACGCCACCCTCCGCCTTTGTGAGCGCGTAGCTTCTTTTGAGGGAATAGCCCTTATTGAGGAAGAACACGCCGACCAAAATGCCGCAGGCAAAGCCGGCCAAGCCAAGAAGCGCGTTGAGGTCGCCGCCCGCGAGTCTGAGGATCATGCGGAACGGGCAGCCGAGGAACATCAGGCTTCCGATCATTACGAACATGCCGAGCACAAAGCGGGTGACCGGTGCGCTGCCGCCGCGCGGGGAAAATTCTTTTTTCGCCAGCGCCATCAGGAAGCTGCCGAAGACCAGACCGATGATCTCCGGCCGGATATACTGCACGGCCTCCGCCGAGTGAAGACCCAGCGCGCCCGCCGTATCGCGCAGGAAGCAGGCCACGCAGAAGCCCATGTTCTTCGGGTTTCCGAACAGCACCAGCAGCGACGCGATCACGCCGATGATCAGTCCGGCGAAAATCATGTTGCGTTTTTCGTTTTTGAGCGTCATATGAAACTCTCCTTCTTTCGTTGCTCTTTCACAAGAATATCGCTGATTGAAAAATTGCCCGAACCGCGTTCGGGAATGTCCAACCGTGTTTATTGTAAGAGATTGCCCTGGGAAAGTCCAATTGCCTTTTCCGATAGCTGTTTTGGATTGATTGGTTTTTCTGATAAATCTTCGCGATTGCCGAATAAACGGGTTTTCCGTTCGATTTATTTGCAATCTCGATAAATGACTGCTACAATCAGAGAAGCAAAGGAGGAATCCGTATGCCGTCTATTTATCTCGACAATGCCAGCACCAGCTTTCCCAAGCCCGCGTGCGTGCCGGAGGCTGTCTATCAGTATATGACCGCCTGCGGCAGCAATGTTTCGCGCGGGGGCTATCAGGCAGCCTACAGCGCCGAAGAGCTCGTCTTCGAGACGCGCGAGCGGCTCTGCGCGCTTTTTCACGGCGAGGACGCGCGCTGCGTGGTCTTTACGCCGAATATCACAACGAGCCTCAATATCCTCCTCAAGGGCTTTCTGCATCCGGGCGAGCATGTGCTGGTGTCCTCGATGGAGCACAACGCCGTCATGCGCCCCCTGCGGCAGTTGGAGGCTGCCGGCGTCCGCTTTGACCGCATCCCCTGCCGCGCGGACGGGACGCTGGTCTTGGAGGCGATGAAGAAGCTGCTGCGCGAAAATACGAAGCTGGTCCTGTGCCTTCACGCAAGCAACGTCTGCGGGACGCTGCTGCCGGTTCGCGAAATTGGCGCGTTCTGTCATCGTCACAGCCTTCGCTTCTTTTTGGACACCGCGCAGACCGCGGGCGTTTTCCCGATCGACATGCAGGCGTGTCACATTGACGCCGCCGCCTTCACGGGTCACAAGAGCCTTTTGGGGCCGCAGGGCACGGGCGGCATCGTCCTGCGCGAAGACCTTGCGGAAAGGCTCACGCCCCTTCTCGCGGGCGGAACCGGCAGCATGAGCCATACAGAGTTCATGCCGGACTTTCTTCCCGACCGCCTGGAGCCCGGCACGATGAACCTTCCCGGCCTTGCGGGACTGCATGCCGCGCTCGGCTTTTTGCAGGAAACCGGCATGGATACCATCCGCGCGCACGAGCTGGCGCTCACGAAGCGGTTTCTGGACGGTCTTGCCCCGATGCAGGCGGAAAATCGCGTCAAGATCCTTGGCCTGCCCGATATTCAAAACCGCGCGGGCGTCGTCTCCATCCAGCCGGTACGGCAAGACCCGGCGGAGATTGCGGCGAGCTTGGATGAACGCTTCGGCATTGCCACGCGTGTGGGGCTTCACTGCGCGCCCGCCGCGCACCAGACGCTCGGCACGTTTCCCACCGGCACGATTCGATTCTCGTTCGGCTTTTTCAATACGGAATCCGATGTCGACTGCGCAATTGCCGCCCTTGATACGCTCACGAAGGAGGCCTCTCATGGACTTTAAGCAGCTGCGCTCGTTTGTGGCCGTGGCCGACTGCGGCAGCTTCACACAGGCCGCCGCGAAGCTCTATGCCTCCCAGCCCACCGTCAGCGCCCACATCCGGCAATTGGAAGAGGAGCTCCGCGAAACGCTTTTTCTGCGCACGACAAAAAGCCTCGCCATCACCCCGCGCGGCCGCGAGCTCTATGAGTACGCCGTGCATGTGCTCGATTTGCAGGAGCAGCTGCTGAGCGCGTGGGCGCAGGACGAAAAAACCATCCGCCTCGGCGCGTCGACCATTCCGGCCAGCTGCATCCTGCCCGAGGTTCTGCCGCCGTTTCGCGCGCAGCACCCGCAGGCCGTGTTTTCGATTTTGCAAAGCGACAGCACGGGCGTTTTGCAGCAGCTTCGCGCCGGGCGCTTCGAGCTTGGCTTCACGGGTGCAAAGGAGGAGGCGCAGGACGTGGTTTTCTCGCCGTTTTTTAAAGATCGCATGGTGCTCATCACGCCCAATGCCCCGCGCTTTCAAACGCTTCTGGCAGAAAACGCGCCTGTTCGGACGCTCTTGACGCAGGAACCGCTCCTTCTCCGGGAAATGGGCAGCGGCAGCCAGAAATGCGCGGATGCGTTTTTGGAGGAGGCCGGGTTCGATCTTTCCGCGCTGCATGTTGCCGCCCGTCTCAACGACCAGCAGAGCATCAAAAATTTGGTCGCCGCCGGGCTCGGCATTTCGATCATCTCCGGAAAGGCCGCGCAGGACGACTGCGAACGCGGAAAGCTCCTCTCCTTCCCGCTCCCCGGAAAAAGCGCGGGACGGAGCTTGTATCTCGTCTGGCACAAAGCCGGCGCGCTTCATCCCCAGACGCTTGCCTTCATCGAATTTGTCCGGAACTTCTACGAAAACACCTGAATAGACCAAGCCCTGATGCAATCGTGCGACTGCATCAGGGCTTTTTGCTGTTACATCGAAATCAGGCCAAACGCGTTTGCGATGGAGCTGATGAGGATGATGGCCGCGAAGAACGGGCAGAGGAAGCAGATCATGGCGTTAAAGATCTTCTTCCGGCGGAACGGGCTTCCGTCCAGCGTGACCTCCTGCGCGATACGCTCGACGCCGATGACGCGCGAGACAAGCACGCAGCTGGCAATGGCCGCGATGGGCATCATGACGGAGTTCGTCAGGAAGTCAAAGAAGTCCAGAAACTGCATGCCGAGAATGGCCACGTTCGCGAGCGGGCCGTAGCCGAGGCTGGACAGGCTTCCCAGCAGCACCATAGAAACGCCGATCATGGAGGTTGCCTTATTGCGGCTCCAGCCGAGCTCATCCTGCAAGGTCGAAACGGCGCTTTCCGTCAGCGCGATGGAGCTGGTCAGCGCGGCAAAGAGCACCAGCACGAAAAACGCAATGCCGATAAATGTTCCGAGTCCCATCGAGTCAAACACCTTCGGGATCGTGATGAACATCAGCGCGGGGCCTGCCTTCAAAGCCGACGGGTCGCCGCCGGAGAAGGAGAAGACTGCCGGGATGATCATCAGGCCTGCCATGATGGCAATGGCAGTGTCGAAGACCTCGACGTTCCGGGTCGAGTCTTCAATGGACACCTCTTTTTTCATGTAGGAGCCAAAGGTGATGAGAATGCCCATCGCGATGGAAAGAGAATAGAACATCTGCCCCATTGCGGCTACCACCGTCATCCACGAAAAGTTCCTGACATTCGGCACGAGGAAGTATTTGACGCCCTCCAGCGCGCCGGGTCGGGTGACGGAGTAGACGCTGATGACGAGCGAGAGCACCACGAGAATGGGCATCATGACCTTCGACACCCGCTCAATGCCGTTTTCCACGCCCGCAAAAATAATGGCCAGCGTCATGGCCGCAAAAATGAGGAAGCAGAGCTCCGAGGAAAGGCCGTTGGAGATAAAGCTCGAGAAATAGCCGTCGGCCGCGACCAGATGTCCCTGTCCCAGCACATATTCCGCCAGATATTTGACGACCCAGCCGCCAATGACGGAGTAATAGGGCACGATCAGGATCGGGATGATCGCGTTGATCCAGCCGCCGAAGCGCAGGCCGGGCTTCGTTCCGAAGGACTTGTATGCGCCGACCGGGCTTTTTCCGGTCATGCGGCCAATGGAGGTTTCGGCAACGATCATCGTATAGCCGAACGTCATGGCCAGAATGATGTAGATCAGCAGGAAAATGCCGCCGCCGTATTTGGCTGCCAGATAGGGGAAGCGCCAGATGTTTCCCAGGCCGACGGATGCGCCCGCGGCAGAGAGAACAAAGCCGATTTTCCCGGAAAAGGAACTCCTCTTGTGCTCGCTGTGATTCATGAAAATCTCCTCTCTTTTGTGCAATGTGCAAACGAAGCTAGTGTATCACAAGAAGAGTCCAAAAACAATCCCAAATCAAGCCGCCGTCTTTGCAAATTCTCACATTTTCCGGGGCGCTCGTAGGGGTCGATGCCCACATCGACCCGGCCGCACAGACCGTTTTTACGGAAATCCAATGCGAATTCGTTGGTACCCAATGGGGCGATGTGGGCATCGCCCCCTACGCACAGCTGGCAGGAGGCAGTTTGGGCAGGTTCCGGCCGCGGCTTACGTCACCGTCACGCGCTCGACCTTTGTGCAGAGCCGCGTCTTCGTGTCGACCGTAAAGACCGCGCCGCAGAGCTTGCACGCGCCGGGAGCTGTCTCGTACCGGCTCGTGAGCTCTCCCCGGAACAGCGCGATCGACTGCTCCGGCTTCACGCCGAGAACCGAGACGATCGGCCCCGTCATGCCGATATCGGTCTGATAGCCCGTGCCGCGCGGGAGGATCTGCTCGTCCGCCGTGGGCACATGGGTGTGCGTGCCCCAGAGGGCGGAAATTTTGCCGTCTAAATAGTAGCCCATCGCGAGCTTTTCGCTCGTGGCCTCGGCGTGAAAGTCGATGAAAACCGGAATGTCGCCCACGTCCTTGAGGATTTTGTCGACCACGCGGAAGGGATTGTCCGGGGCAAAGTCCATCGAGCACCGGCCAATTAAATTTGCGACTGCGATACGTCCCGCCTTCGTCTCAAAAACGCCCCAGCCGCGTCCCGGAAGACTCGGCTGAAAGTTTGCAGGCCGCAGGATATAGGAGCTGTCGTCCAAATAGGGACAGATCTCCCGCCGGTTCCACGTGTGGTTCCCGAGTGTGATCACGTCCGCCCCCGCGTCCAGCATCGCGTCCGCCTGCTGAGGCGTCAGCCCCACGACGCTGGCGTTTTCGCCGTTTACAACGCAGAAATCCACCCCATACAGCCGCTTCACGCTTCGCAAATGCTTTTCCAGATGCTTCAGTCCCGACGCGCCCACCACGTCGCCCACCGCCAACACACGAAATTCCATACCGCACGCTCCTGATTCTTTCCTGAATTTTATCCGTATTATAGCATTTCGAAATCCGTTTGCCTATGGTATACTGAAAAAAAGAAAAACGCGTGCAACCAAACGCAATTTTTATCGTCCGGATTGGTATAGAGAAAAAGGAGGGCACTATGGAAGATTCCCAGATCATTGACCTGTACTGGGCAAGGTCAGAGCAGGCCGTACAGGAGACGGATACGAAATACGGCGGCTATTGCCGCGCAATTGCCCACAATATTTTAAAGAGTCTGGAAGACAGCGAGGAGTGCGTGGCCGATACGTGGCTGCGCGCGTGGAACGCCATGCCGCCGCAGCGGCCGTCGGTTCTCTCGGCGTTTTTGGGGCGCATCACGCGCAATTTGTCCTTAGACCGCTATAAGGCCGCGCGCGCGGAAAAACGGGGCGGTGACAGCTTCCCGGCGGCGCTCGACGAGCTCTCGGAGTGCGTGCCCGCGATGGGAGGCGTCGAGCAGACGATGGACGAGCGCGAGCTTGGCCGGGCAATCGACCGCTTTTTGCGTACGGTGCCCGAGAAGCAGTGCAGCTTGTTCCTGCGCCGGTACTGGTACGCTGAGTCCATCTCCCAGATCGCCGCGCGCTATTCGATGAAGGAGAACACCGTCAAATCGATGCTTTTCCGTACGCGCGAGCAGCTGCGCGCATTTTTGCAGAAGGAGGGCATTGCCGTATGACAAAACGCGAACAGCTGGAGAAGCTTTTCTGCGCCATCGGCTACGTGGGAGACGATCTGATCCAGCGTGCCGACGCGCCGGTTGAAGCGCGAAGGACGAACACAGCGTGGGTCAAATGGGCGGCGCTTGCCGCGTGCTGCGTGCTGGTGATCGGGCTTGCGAGCCGTCTGCCGCTCTTCGGGGCAAAAAGCAGCGCGCCCGAAACGGCAACCATGACGATGGACGCTCCGGCCGCTGCCGCGGAAGCAAAGTCCGAAGCGCCGCAGATGACCGAGGAAACCGCCGAAGAAGCGGCTCCCGCCGAAGCCGAGGAAGCCCCCGCCGAAGAGCCCGCCGCCGAAAGCAGCGAGTCCGGCGCTGCCGGGTCTGACGCGATCGGAAACGGCGGGGCAGTAACCGTGGATCGCGCGCTGCAAAAAACGCTCCTTGAGACGCAGCTTGGCCCCGTGACGCTCGGCATGCCGGCAGAAGACGTGCGTTCGCTTCTTGGCGAGCCTCTGGAGAGAACAGACGAGTTCTACGTCTGCACAGATAAGGGCGATTACCGCTATGTGTATTGGAACTACAATCTGACGCACGACGCGGATTACCTTTGCGACGTTTCGCTGCAAATGGCCGACCGGGGAGACGGGCTTGTTCTGAACGAGATCATGACGTTCGGCACGTACGACTGGGCGCTTCCGAGCGGCCTCAAGAATGGCAGCACGGCGGAGGAAGCCATTGCTGCCTACCCGGACGCGCAGCTGCAATATAACAGCCTCGACGGCTCGCTCTCGGCGATTGCATTGGAGGCCGGTCACGTACACCTGCATATCCAGATTGAAAACGGTCTCGTCACGAACATGACCCTCGGCACGTATTATGAAGATCCCGGCTGGGTGGACGAAACGGCCTACGAAGAACCGGCGTATTCGTTCGCGAGCAGCGACATTGTCGTCTATCAGAAGGACGTTTTCGAGCAGGAAGGGGATACCGGCTGGTTTTCCTACCACATGAAGGACAAGGCTGCCAAAAAGCTCGAGGTCGTGCTCGGCATGGAAGAGCTCGTCCCCATTGAGAAAGCGCCCGAGCCCCGCTATTATCTCGATTTCCAGAACGGCACGGTCGTGATGCTGGGAGACAGCCGCCTCTCCGGCGCGGTCTATACCTGCGAGGATCTAACCGGCTTCCGCGCCGCGATGGAAAAAGGCGAGGAACCCGCGCCGCACCTCACCTGCATCACCGTCTGCGATTTTCCGGCAGGCACAGACGAGGCCGTGCAGGAGCTGACGCTTGAATACGCCGCCGGAGAATAAGTTCACGATTCTTTTGAAATTCTCTGTAAGGTTCGTAGGGGTCGATGCCCACATCGACCCGGCAGAATGCACCGTTTTTTACGGAAGTCCTCGGCGAATTCGTTGGTTCCCAATGGGGCGATGTGGGCATCGCCCCCTACGCAAAGGTGGGAAGATTTCGGAAAATCCGATGCGCGCATCCCGGCAGATTTCAGAAAAATCGGACACAATTTCGGCAAATTTCACAGACAAAGAGCGCTCCGTTGGGGCGCTCTTTTCTATTCAGCTAAATTCTTTCTTGACACGGTATCCCATAAACAGTACAATAGATAATTGGAATTCGTATAGCCGTCCTTGGGGCGCAGGGGAGCTTCTCGGCGGTTTGACTTATTCAGCTCCGGTTATCCGGAAATTACCCAATACTGTGAAAAGGAGGTGTGCTCGCAACTTATGGAATTTAATACGTTAAGCCTCATCCTTTGCATCGCACTGGTCGTGGTCGGCGCGGTCTGTTTCTTCATCGGCATGACCTATCGCAAGAAGGTCGCAGAGAAGGAGATCGGAAGCGCCGAAGAAGAGGCTCGCCGCATCATCAATGAGTCGATCAAGGGCGGCGAGAGCAAGAAGCGCGAGATGCTGCTCGAAGCAAAGGAAGAAATCCATAAATCGCGTAACGAGTACGAAAAGGAAGTAAAAGAGCGCAGAAGCGAGCTTCAGAAGCAGGAGCGGCGGCTCCAGCAGAAGGAAGAATCGCTCGACAAGAAGCTCGATCTTCATGAAAAGAAGGAAGACGAGCTCGCCAAAAAGGCCGCCAACATTCAAGCCCAGCAGGAGGAGGTCGCAAGCCTCAAGCGCAGCCAGATGGAGATGCTGGAAAAGATCTCGGGTCTGACGCAGGAGGAAGCAAAGGCCTACATCCTCAAGGGTGTGGAGGCCGACGTGCGGCACGAGACTGCCGTCAAGATCAAGGAAATCGAGCAGCAGCTCAAAGACGACGCGGACTCTCTGGCGCGCGAGATCATCACGACCGCCATCCAGCGCTGCGCGGCAGACCATGTGGCCGAGGCCACCGTTTCCGTTGTGCCGCTGCCGAATGACGAGATGAAAGGCCGCATCATCGGCCGCGAGGGCCGCAACATCCGCACGTTGGAGACGATCACGGGCGTCGACCTCATCATCGACGACACGCCCGAGGCGATCACCGTCTCGTCCTTTGACCCCGTGCGCCGCGAGATCGCGCGGCTGGCTCTGGAAAAGCTCATCGCAGATGGGCGCATCCATCCGACCCGCATCGAGGATATGGTCGAAAAGGCGCGCCGCGAGGTCGACCACACGATCAAGGTCGAGGGCGAACGCGCGAGCTTCGAAACCGGCGTTCATAACCTGCATCCCGAGATCATCAAGCTCCTTGGCCGCCAGAAATACCGCACGTCCTATGGCCAGAACGTCCTGAACCACTCCATCGAGGTCGCGCACATCGCGGGGCTTCTTGCCAGCGAGCTGGGTGTGGACGTGACGCTTGCCAAGCGCGCGGGTCTTCTTCACGACCTCGGCAAAGCCGTCGACCACGAGATGGAAGGCAGCCATGTCCAGTTGGGCGTGGAGCTTGCGAAGAAGTACAAGGAGAGCCCCGTCGTCATCAACGCCATCGAGGCGCACCACGGCGACGTCGAGCCGCAGACCATCATCGCCTGTCTCGTGCAGGCAGCCGACGCGATTTCCGCCGCACGCCCCGGTGCGCGCCGTGAAAACGTCGAAAACTACATCCGCAGGCTCGAAAAGCTCGAAGAGCTCACCAGCTCCTTCCCGGGCGTCGAAAAGTCCTACGCCATTCAGGCCGGCCGCGAGGTTCGCATCATGGTCAAGCCCGAAGAGGTCAGCGAGGACAACATGGTTCTGCTTGCGCATGATCTTGCCAAGAAGATCGAGTCCGAGCTCGAATACCCCGGACAGATCAAGGTCAACGTCATCCGCGAGACAAAGGCTGTCGAATACGCAAAATGATCAAAAGAAGCCCTCAACCTTACGGTTGAGGGCTTCTTTTGATTTGGGGATGCGCCTTGACTGCGCGCATAATTTTTGTCCCTTCGGGTCAAAAATTCCACACTTGCAAGGCGATAGGTATGTTTCCGGTCGGCGGAGCCGCCGGATAACATGGATTTCCACTGTATTTCGCCCTGCGGGGCGAAACTCTGCGAGGCTTTTCTGAAAACGTGGCTACGAAGCAAATGCGGCTTCGAGATAGGCTTTGATCTCGGACGGCTGCTTGCCGAGGACGAAGGCAAACTCCTGATGGAGCATCTCCTCGGCGGTTTTCCAGGTGCGAAGCTCGGTGGAGCTGACAGTCCGGCGTTTGGCGGCGAGCTGCTTTTGCTTGTTGTAGATGGTTTTGCAGAGCTGGAGCAGCTTCCTGCAATCGTGCGCGGCGAGAATGTCCCGGTAGAAGCCGGTCTGCTGCTTGATATCCGCCGGAACGTCTGACAGCTCCGGAAGACCCGGCAGCTCCGGCAAAAGCGCCTGCAGGGCCGCCTTCGTCATGACCGGGCGGATCGTCGCCTTGCCGCCCACGGGGGTGTAGATCACGCCGCCGCGGTAATAGGGCGTCAGCCGGTAATATTCCCGCCCGCGCTCAAGCCCCGGCACGTTCAGCGCCCCGGCCTCTTCCACGCGGCACACACCCTCTACACTGTAAACTACATAATCGCCCGGTGCAAACATGTTTTCCTCCGTTTCCCGCAAAATCCAACATTTCGTAATTCTATTATAGCAGATTTTTTGCCGAAAATGCAAACGGAAAAGTTGCACAAAATTTTGTTTTCTAAATTATATGCCATGTTTACGGGCGAAAAAATTGTCAGCCGTCTGAAAGATTGTGTTTCTCTCAAACGGCTGATTGTTTTGTTTTTCTGATTTTCTCCGATTACGGCGCTTCGTCCTCATAATGAAACAGCGCCTGCATGAGCCCGAGGATCTCCGGCTCGTCGAGCGAGTTCTGAAATGCCACGCTGCCGGGCGCCTCGTCCGGGTTCAAAAGATGCTGCTCGGAAAGCCTCCGCTCGAGCTGCCGGGCAATGCCGAGGCTGCCGTCGATGATCTCGGGGCGCCTGCCCACGATGCGGCGGATCGCCCCGCGCAAAAACGGATAGTGCGTGCACCCCAGCACGACCGCGTCGATGGGCACCTTGAGATAGGGCTCCAGCTTGTCAAGAAGGTATCCCTCGACCTCCGCGCCGCGCAAGATCCCCTGCTCGACGTATTCCATGAGGCCGCTGCACGCGATGGGGATGATCTGCGCCTGCTCGTCATACTGCGCCTTGAGGCGCTGGAATTTCTCCTCCTGGACGGTCATGGCCGTTGCCAGCATGAGGATACGGCCGCCCGGGTGGCGTTCGACGGCGGGCTTGATGGCGGGCTCTGTGCCGACGATGGCGAGCTCCGGATATGTCTTCCGAAGCGTCCGGATGGCGGCGCTGGTGGCCGTGTTGCAGGCGACGACGAGCGCCTTTGCCCCCTGGGAAAAAAGCCTCTGCGCCGCGCGCAGCGACAGCTCCGTCACCTCCTGCGGCGTCTTCGTGCCATAGGGCGCGTGGAGGGAGTCCCCGAAGTAGAGATAGTTTTCCTGCGGCAGCGTCCGAACCAGCTCGCGCAGAACGCTGATCCCGCCGAGCCCGGAGTCAAACACCGCAACCGGCGCGCGGCAATTGGCCATGTTTCATCCCTCCTGAAAATCCATAGCCTATAGTATACGCCGAAATTATGAAAAAACTAGAAACTCCGCGTTACAATGCGGATACAGTTAGGTGACAGCCCGGAAACAGAACAGGAACGCAGATGCGCTCTGCGTTCCTGCTGCGTGTATTTTATTGGAGAAGCCATCCGGGAGCCTTTGCGGGCGGATCAGCCGGTCAGGCTTCAATGAACCGCACAATCTCGCCGAGGTCATATTCCCCGCCGTCCATGTTGACGGTGAGCGTCCGGTCAGGCGGCAGCGTGAGCCGCCATTGATCGTAGAGCGTTTTGAGCTCGTAGACATACATGAGGTCGAGATTATCCTCATAGTCGCGGCCTCTGGCGCGCATGTGCTCGAGGATCGTCTGAATGGAGCAGTCGAGGTAGATATACTTGTCGATTTTCGGCATGAGCGAGCCGATACCCGTCGCGAGCTTTTCGAGCACGTCAAACTCCGCCTGCGTCAGATCGCCCTGCTCGAGCCGGTAGCGCGCGATGACAAGGTTCTCAAGAAAGCAGCGGTCGAAGAAAAAGAGCTCTGTCTCGCCATTTCCGGGCTTCCACGCCGGGTCGTCAAAGTACAACGACAAAAAGCTCACCTGCGCGTGGAACGTCCAGCGCTTCGAGTCCGCGTAATAGTCGCAGATGAAGGGATTGTCCTGCGGCCGCTCCTCGTGGAACGATGCGCGCGCGCCAAAATGATCGAGCAGTTTTCCAAGCATTGTTGTCTTGCCGGAACCGACTGTGCCGCAGATGGCAATGTATTTCATAAGCGCGCCTCCCTTCGCCGCGTTTCGCGGATTGTCAACAGCGCCTATCATACCGCAAAGGACGCTGGTTTACAAGTCGGCAAAACGCTGAAACTTCGGGCGCTTCTTTGGAGTTTCCAATCAACCAAGATGCGAAAAGCGTTCTGCCCCAGCAGTTTGCAGCCAGCGAAGAAGGAGCGTGTCCAAAAAGAGCAGCACCGCGCCGAAGCCCAGCAAAAACGCCTCCGGGGATACAAGCTCGGCCAGCCACATCAGCCACACAGCGCCCGCGGCCAGCAAAACGCCCCAGGAAAGCAGCATCGTCAGTATCACGGCCCAGCTCTGCTTTACGGCCTGCGCTTCGTTCGACCAGTCGAGCTTTGCGTGCACAATGCCCTCGCGAAGGCCAAGCGCGTTTGCAAAGCGCGCAAACAGGACACTGTCGAGCAGGATAAGCGGCGAAAGCTCCGTCACGCACAGGCAGCAAAGAGAGGCGATGACGGCCGCCGGAAGCGTCAGGCTATCTGCCATGCGGAGCTTTGCGCGAAGCACCTGCGCGCCGGAGACGGGTATGGACTGCAGGATCCAGAGATTTTTACCCTCCAGCGAGACGGAGCTCGGTGTAAAGAGCGTCATGCCCAGCATGGCGCAGATGGCAAGTGCGAGGAAGACCGGCAGGGAAGACGCCAGCTCCGGCAGCTGCCGCAGCACGTCCAGAATAGCCGCCCGCTTGATCACAAGTACGATGCTTGCTGCCAGCAGGAACAAAATGCCGAGCCCGGAATTGAGCAGATACGTCGGGCTCGCACCCAGCCGCCGGAACTCCCGATGCAAAAGCGCCGTGTCCGCGCTTGCGGTTCTGAGCGTTTTTTCTTCATAGCGAACTCTCGGAAGGCCGCGCTTTGTCGTGACGATCCGGGTAAAGCTCCGGCTGAGAAGGAGGGAAACAAGGCCAAAGGGAACAAGCGTCACAAGAAGCGACCACACAAGCGCCAGCGCGCTCTCGCCCGCCATCGCCCGGCCGAGCCAGACGAGAATTTTAGCGCCCGAGAGCGATCTGGCGATCTGCGCGCCGTTTTGCGCGAGCTGCGTGATGTAGCTGTTCATCCGGAAAACGACGGCAAAATATGCACCCAGAAAGACGACAGAGCCAATGACCGTCGCGAGCGATTTGTTCCGCACATGACTTCCAAGCAAGCTCAGCGCCCACGCAAGAAGGCACGTCACGGCAAGGCTGAAGCAGGCCAATGCCGGAAGCAGCAGGAGAAACGACACCCAGCCCAGCGCCGGAAGGCTTGCTGTCCTTGTCCACGCCAGCAGCACCGGCACGGCCACGAGCAGCCCGAACAGCAGGTTCCACAGAAGCAGCGACACCATCCGGCTGGCTAAAATATCGCGCGGGCGAACCGGCATGGAGAGCAGCAGCTCGTTGTCCTTCGCCTCAAACAGCTGCGCCTTTGCCGTGAAGACCGTGCCGAAGACCATCAGCGCAAACGCCGTTATGGCGTACATCGCAAAATAGAGCCAGCCGAGCGAAAGACTCGCGTAGACACCCGCCAGCGAGGAAAAGCTCGTGTAAAACAGCATGCCGAACGCAGCGATGCAGTAAAGCATCAGAAGAAGCATGCCGATCTTCTGCGCGTTTGAACGACGCTTCTGGCTGCGCGACGCGCCCGTAAAATAGGCGGCAAAGGCCGCGAGGCGAACCTTGAGGAGCGATTTCAGCATCACGGCTCCGCCTCCAGTTCCAGAAAGACCTCCTCGAGCGACTGGTTGCCCTTGACATCCTCCATCGTGCCGGAGGCGATGAGCTTGCCTCTTCGGATGATGGCGACCTTGTCGCAGAGCTTTTCCGCGACCTCGAGCACGTGCGTCGAGAAGAAGATCGCGCCGCCGTT
>CAKUNY010000013.1 GCA_934668605.1 uncultured Oscillospiraceae bacterium
CGATGTGCCATAAGTGCTATCAGGACTATATTTTGCAGCATAGAAAGGTGGAACTGCTTCATGGAAGTGAAAGAAATTCTGAGTAAATGCGACCACACGCTGCTTTCGCAGGCGGCGACGTGGGCGGAAATCCAAGCGATCTGCGACGACGGCATGAAGTATCACACGGCGTCGGTCTGCATCCCCGCGTCGTATGTCCGGCAGGCGAAGGACTATGTGGGAGACAAGCTCCCCGTCTGCACGGTCATCGGCTTCCCGAATGGCTACGACACGACGAAGGCCAAGTGCTTCGAGGCGAGCGATGCGGTCGAAAACGGCGCAGACGAAGTGGATATGGTGATCAACATCGGCTGGGTCAAAGACCAGAAGTGGGACGCGCTGTTAGAGGAGATCAAGGCCGTAAAGGCGGCCTGTCGCGGAAAGCTCCTGAAGGTCATCATTGAAACATGCCTTCTTACGGACGAGGAAAAGATCAGAATGTGCGAAATCGTCTCCGATTCCGGCGCGGACTTCATCAAAACCTCCACCGGCTTCTCGACTGCCGGCGCAACGTTCCACGATGTGGAGCTGTTCGCGAAACACGTCAAGCCCGGCGTAAAAATCAAGGCCGCGGGCGGCATCTCGTCTTTGGAGGACGCGGAGAAGTTCATCGAACTCGGCGCATCGAGACTCGGAACGAGCCGCGTCGTGAAGATCGTCAAGAAGCTCGAGCAAGAGGGATAAGCGCGTATACATTATAATATATAGTATCGTATAAAGAAGGAGAACACAACATGGCGAATTATCCGACCCCGCATATCAGCGCGAAGCCCGGCGACTTCGGCCAGACGGTTCTGATGCCCGGAGATCCGCTGCGCGCAAAATTCATCGCGGAAAACTTTTTGAAAGATCCCGTGCTTGTCAACAACGTCCGCGGCGTACAGGGCTACACCGGAACGTATGACGGCGTGAAAATTTCCGTTATGGCCTCCGGCATGGGTATGCCGTCGATCGGCATTTACTCCTGGGAGCTGTACACGGTGTTTGGCGTTGAAAATATCATGCGCATCGGCTCGACGGGCGCGTTGCAGGACAATATCAAGCTGCGCGACATCGTGATCGGCCAGGGCGCATGCACAGACTCCAACTGGGCGTCCCAGTATCACTTAGCCGGTACGTTCGCGCCGATCGCGGACTTTTACATGCTGGAGACTTGCGTCGAGACGGCGAAGGAAATGGGCGTCCCCTATCATGTGGGCAACATCCTGTCCTCCGACCGGTTCTATGGTGACGACGGCGACATGCCCGAGGGTTGGAACGCAAACCACGGCTGGCAGAAGATGGGCGTGCTCGCGGTCGAGATGGAGGCGGCGGCACTCTACATGAATGCGGCTCGCTGCGGAAAGCGCGCGCTTGCCATCTGCACGGTTTCCGACCATATTCTTCACCACGAGGCGACGACCGCCGAAGAGCGCCAGAACGGCTTCACCCAGATGATGGAGCTTGCGCTCAAAACCTCGGTCAAGCTCGAAAAGTAATATCAGAAGCGCCGTATGTTACGGCGCTTTTTGACCCGAAAGGATGAAAGAAACATGAAACGCATTTTTCTGATTGTGCTAGATTCCTGCGGTGTGGGCTATGAGCCGGACGCGGACAAATTTGGAGACATCGGCTCGGACACGCTGAGAAGGTGCGCGACCTCCTCTAAATTCGACATGACGAACCTTGTCTCGATGGGGCTCGGAAATCTGGACGGTATCGATTATCTGCCGAAATGCGAGCATCCGGCGGCTGCGCTTGCCAGATTGCAGGAGCGCTCGATGGGCAAGGACACGACCATCGGCCACTGGGAGATTGCGGGTGTCGTCTCGGAAAATCCGCTGCCGACCTACCCGCACGGCTTTCCCAAGGAGGTCATCGACGAATTTTCCCGCCTGACCGGGCGGAAGGTTCTGTGCAATCTTCCCTATTCCGGCACGGACGTCATTCGCGATTACGGCCGCGAGCATGTGGAAACGGGCGCGCTGATCGTCTATACGTCGGCGGACTCCGTCTTCCAGATCGCCGCGCACGAGGATGTTGTCCCGCCCGAGCAGCTTTATGAATACTGCCGCATCGCGAGAAAGCTTCTGACAGGCGAGCACGGCGTGGGAAGAGTCATTGCCAGACCCTTTACCGGCGAGTGGCCGTACACGAGAACGCCGAGACGGCACGATTTTTCGATCGAGCCGCCGAAGAAAACGGTTCTGGACGCGATTGTGGACGCGAAAAAGGACATGATCGCCGTCGGCAAGATCCACGATATTTTTGCTGGCCGTGGCATGACGGAGTTTACCTACACGACGGGAAACGCCGACGGGCTGGAAAAAACGATGGCCTACGCGGACAAGGACTTTACGGGCCTTTGCTTCGTGAATCTCGTGGACTTTGACATGCTCTACGGCCACCGCAGAAACATTGACGGCTACGCGCAGGCGCTGCACGAATTTGACCAATGGCTTCCCGGCTTCCTCGCAAAGATCCATGAAGACGATCTTGTGATCGTCACGGCAGACCACGGCTGCGACCCCGGCTATCTCAAGCACACCGACCACACGAGAGAATATATTCCGATGATCGCGCTCGGAAAATCGGTGAGACCCGTGAACCTCGGCACGCGCCCGGGCTTCTGCGATATTGCCGCGACAGTAGCGGAGCTTTTGCACGTTCCCTATGAAACGCCGGGCAGGAGCTTTGCAAAGGAAATCACAGAATAAAAGAGGCAGATTTTGAAGGAGGATTTTGCGATGACCCCTGAAAAACTGGTATCGATGGCGCTGGAAGCCATGCAGCGCGCCTACGCGCCCTACTCCGGATACAAGGTCGGCGCGGCGCTCTTGTGTAAGGACGGAAGCGTCTTTTGCGGCGCAAACATCGAAAACGCAGCCTATGGGCCTTCCAACTGCGCCGAGCGCACGGCCATTTTTACGGCGGTGTTTGAAGGCAAGCGGGACTTTGCGGCCATCGCCGTCGTGGGCGGCAAGGACGGTGTGGCGTCGGATTTCTTTCCGCCCTGCGGGGTCTGCCGGCAGGTGATGCTGGAGTTCTGCGCACCGGACTTTAAGATCTACATGGGAAAGCAGGACGGCACGTATCAGGAAACGCAGCTCCGCGACTTTATGCCCTATGGCTTTCGCGCGAGCGAGTATATGAAGTAACGCACCCGGGCGTAAAATATTGCATGGAAACGATAACTTCTTGTGAATTTACCTTGATTTTACCGGAAAACTGTGCCATAATAAGCTAGCGCAAATTCCGCGCGCATACAAAACATATTTGGAGGAACGAACATGAAAAAGATCCTTGCTCTGCTTCTGGCGGTAGTTATGGTTCTCGGCATGGTCGCCTGCGCTTCGAAGACCGAGACGCCGGCTGAGACCACGACCACCGAGCCCGCTGCCACCGAAACCACCGAAGAAACCAAGACCGAAGAGCCCGCCGCCGAAGAGACGAACGAAGAGCCCGCCGAAGAAACCGGCGCTGTCATCCAGAAGGTCGCCCTCGTGACCGACGTCGGCACCATCGACGACGAGTCCTTCAACCAGGCTACCTGGCAGGGCGTCAAGGCCTACTGCGAAGCCAACGGCATCGAGTACACCTACTATCAGCCCACCGAGAACTCCACCGATGCGCGCTGCATCTCCATCGACCAGGCCATCAAGGAAGGCGCAAACGTTGTCGTTATGCCGGGTTACCTGTTCGGTGCTTCCATCGTCCGCGAGCAGGAGCGGTATCCTGACGTCTACTTCATCGCTGTCGACGTCGGCGCCGGCGATCTGACCGAGGACTACGCGACCTACTACGAGCCCACCTCGAACGTTGTCTGCGCAACCTTCGCCGAAGAGCAGGCCGGTTATCTGGCTGGCTACGCTGTCGTGATGGACGGCTACACCAAGCTCGGCTTCCTCGGCGGCATGGCGGTTCCTGCTGTTATCCGTTACGGCTACGGCTGGCTTCAGGGCGCGCGCGACGCGGCCAAGGAGCTTGGCGTTGAGGTTGAGTGCAACTACACCTACGGCGGCCAGTTCTTCGGCGATGCCAGCATCACCGCGAAGATGGAAGGCTGGTACGCAGGCGGCACCGAGATCGTCTTTGCCTGCGGCGGCGGCATCTACACCTCCGCTGTTGAAGCAGCCAACATCCATGGCGCAAAGGTCGTCGGCGTTGACGTCGACCAGAGCTACATCGACGCCTGCATCGTCACTTCCGCAATGAAGGGTCTGCAGAACGTCACCGAGACCATCCTCGGCGCTCTGGAAGCAGGCGAATGGGACGCTACCTACGGCGGCAAGTTCATCACCTACTCCCTGTCCGAGGGCGACTATGTCGGTATCCCGACTGCCGAATCCTCCTGGAGATTCAACAACTTCACCATGGAGCAGTATGAGGCTGTCCATGCCAAGCTGATGAGCGGCGAGATCGTTGTCGACAACAACTCCGACAACGTCAACCCCGAAATCGATGGCATCACCGTCAACTACGTCGACTAATTGAAACGCAAAAAATCGCGGGTCATCTGACCCGCGATTTTTCTTGCAATTCGGGAGAAAACCGGATACTATAAGAAAAAACAACTTAGGAGGAATTCCCATGATTGCACTTGCATGTGACCACGGCGCGTTTGATCTCAAACAGGCCATTTTGAAGCATCTCGAGGGCAAAGGCATTGCCTGCAAGGACTTCGGCTGCTATGACAAAACCAGCTGCGACTACCCCGATTACGCCGCCCCGGCGGCCAGAGCCGTCGCCTCCGGCGAATGCGAAAAGGGCATCGTCGTCTGCACGACCGGCATCGGCGTTTCCATCACCGCCAACAAGATCAAGGGCATTCGCTGCGCGCTTTTGTCCGACCTCATGTCCGCCCGGCTGACCCGCGAGCACAACGACACCAACATGATGGCACTCGGCGCGGGCGTGACCGGGGAAATGCTGGCCTTGGAGATCGTCGACACGTGGCTGGGTACCGAGTTTTCCCACGCCGAACGCCACCAGCGCCGCATCGATAAAGTCATGGCGCTTGAGAACGAGTAAATCCCGGAAAAACGCGAAAGCCTCCCGATCGGGAGGCTTTTTCTTGCAATTCTGGGAAGATTGTGGTATTCTGACAATGGTGCTACCGATAAACGGCAAGCGGGCGGCTCCCCTCCATCGCGTTTTGCGGAGGGTAACGTCTTTTTGTGCCCTCCGACACTCAGAAAGGGGGGCTACGGCTTATGGTTACATACTCGGAATTGTTCCAGTTTTGTATTCTCATGGTCAGTGTTATCAGCCTCGTTATCAAGGTCTGTAACAGCAAAAAGAAGTAACCGCCCAATCTCCCCAGATTACGGTTACTTCTTTTAGCAATTCGTAGGGGAACTGCTCGTTTGCCGGTAGCACCCTTCGTAATTTCAGTATAGCCGATTTTCTGGAAAAGTCAAGGCCTGAGCGCAGAAACTCCCCAATCTGTGTAGGGGCGATTGAGCACGTCGCATTTCCGCACACTGCGTAGGGGGCGATTGAGCACGTCGCATTTCCGCACACTGCGTAGGGGGCGATGCCCACATCGCCCCGTAAGGAAGTTACGGATTCGCCGGAGATTTCCGTAAAAACGGGTTTATTTGCCGGGTCGATGTGGGCATCGACCCCTACGCACCCCCGGAAAATGTGGCGCACACCCGGGAAAGATGGCGCGCACCCGGGAAAGACGGTGCACCCGGAAAAGGCGGCGCCCCCGGAAAGGGCGGCGGGCGGAATGTTACATGTGTATGTAACAAAAGGCCGGGTTATGTTACAAGAAGATTACAACTCCCGCGGGGCTCTTGACCTTTGGCGCGCGATGCATTATGATACTGCCAGATGATGGCCAAGGGGCTTTTGTCCCGCGGCAATCAAATTTAGACAGGAGGAAAACTCAATGAAGAACTTCAAAAAGGTTCTTGCGCTGGTTCTGGTTCTGGCTACCCTGCTGGGTCTGGCAACCATGGCCGGCGCGGCGACTGAGTACAAGGACGCCGACAAGATCAACGCGGATTACACCGAAGCGATCAAGGTCCTTGATCTCATCGAAACCATGCAGGGCTATCCCGATGGGAACTTCAAGCCCACTGCAACCATCACTCGTGAAGAGGCTGCTAAGGTTATCGCGATCTTCGACAACAAGAGCTCCGATATCAGCACCTACTACACCTCCATCAACCCCTTTGCCGATGAAAAGGGTCGTTGGGGCGAGTCCTATGTTGGCTACGGCTATCGCGCAGGCATCATCGCCGGCATGAACGCCACCACGTACGCTCCCACCGCGAACGTCACCGGCACCCAGTTCCTGAAGATGGCTCTGGTCACCCTGGGCTACGATCAGGAGAAGGAAGGCTTTGTTGGCGCTTCTTGGGCAGTCAACGTTCTGGCTCTTGCCAAGCGCATCGGCCTGATCGACAATCTGGCTGACGGCTGGAAGCCCGAGCATGACCTGACCCGTGAAGAGGCTGCTCAGATCCTTCTGAACGCTCTGAACTCCGACATGGTCGAGTACGGCCAGGAAGTCAAGGCTTTCATCAACGAAGACTCCTTCAAGAACGACATCGCGACGAAGGGCTGGTTCCGCTTCAATGGCAAGCTGTACCTGACCGTTGCTGGCGCTGTTTCCACTGCGAAGAAGCTTTACACCGACTTCGATCTGAAAAAGACCACCTCGACTGACGCTTTCTATCGTCCCTACACCAAGTGGACGCTGGACAAGACCTCTGTTGAGATCAAGAAGGAGCCGAAGGCTACTTTCACCACCAAGTTCTCCGCTTGCGATCTGCTTGTCGCTCTGGGCGTCAAGGAAGACGACACCAAGACCAAGATCTACATTGACGAGGTCTACTGCGACGGCGAAGATCTGGCCAACGGTGTCAGATTCACTGACCATGCGATCTTCAAGGAAGGCAATGGTAAGGACGTTGACGTTACCGACGCCACCACTGGCAAGACCACAAGAGAAGTCACTGCGGCTGAATGGAAGCACGATCTGAGCACCTGCTACGATGCAAAGCACGCAAAGCACGGCGCACAGGGCACGCTGACCGAGGTCTTCTACAATGGCAAGGACGCTGATGGCAACAAGCACTACACCATCACCTCCATCGAGACCTGGCTCGGCAAGGTCAACAAGGTTTCCGAAAAGACCACCGCTCTCGACAAGCATCTGAAGTCCAAGGGCAACGTTGAGGTCTATGCTTACTTCCACAACATGCAGAAGATGCAGGAGAACAACTACGACTACTGCGGCACGGTCTACACCGCTGCGGCTCAGAACGATGGCCACACCGGTCACTGCGCTGCGATTGTCAACATGGACAAGCTCAACAAGGACGACTCTTACACGCTGAGCTACAGCGGCGAAACCAACGGCCTGAAGAAGGGCGACTATGTCCTGCTCACCTACTCCTTCCGTGGCCTCGACGATGACGGCAAGGTTACGACGGATTACAACTGCGTGCAGACGCTCGACCTCACCGAGGGCAAGGCTGGCCGTCTCTCCGGTCACAAGTTCGGCACTGTTGCTTCCGATCCTTCCCAGACCCGCATTGACAGCGAGTTCGTTAAGGATTCCCAGCACTTCCACTTCGGTTATGACGACTCCAAGACGGATGCTTACGGCACCTACACCTTCTACTATGACGCTTACGGCAACGTGATCGGCATGGACGGCACCGATGCTTCCACTTGGGCTGTCATCGACAACGCTTACATGACCTTCCCGAAGGGCGTTGATACCCTGAACGTTGCGGTCGTTGACCTCGACGCGAAGACCACCGAGAGCACCGCCAAGAAGTTCGCCCAGATCGACGACTACTATGGCACTGTTCACACGCTCAACGGCCTGGAAGACACCGCTGGTGTTGACTTCACCGGCTTCGACTTCGACTTCGTCAGCGCGAAGGACTTCGCACACACGCTGGCTGTTGCCCTGAAGGATCTCACCAATGGCGAGTCCAGCAAGGACTTCAAGACGATCTATGATCATCTGTTCAAGGTCACCACTGACTCCGAGGGTGTTTACACCATCAAGGTCGGCACGATCGACAACCCGGCTGGCGCTGGCAAGATCAACGCTGCGTTCAGCTTCGGTGTCCATCCGTACGACTTCGACGCTACGAATGATTCGCTGACCAACAACACCATCAAGGTTGTCAACGGCAAGCCGTATCTCGAGATCACTGACACGAACTATACTGGCCAGAAGGATGCTGTTATCCTGACCTCCAACACCAAGTTCCTGGTTCACAAGATGGACGGCACCTACGCTTCCTACACCGGCTACAAGAACGTTCCTTCCATGATCGCTCACTATGCTGAGGTCGTCTTCACGGATGAGGATGGCAAGACTGTTGCGGATGTTGTCTACCTGACCCACGACGTCTACATGACCGACGGTAAGGTTATGGCTTACGTCCCGGGCGGCGCCGACATGAACGGCATCGAAGTCAAGGTCGACGGCGATACCTACTACGGCCTGAAGGTCTATGTCAACGGCGAAGAGAGCGAAGTCTACCTCTCCGAGGAAGATATGTTCACCTACTTCGACGAGAAGAAGGCTGCTACCAGCAAGTTCCAGAAGGGCTTCTATGAGCTGCAGTACACCGATGTCAACGACATCACCACTGCCAAGGTTCTGAAGGGTCCGAACGGCACCAAGCTGGCTGCTGACGATCTGCTTGTTGATGAGTATCTGAACAAGGCTTACAAGATCCAGTACTTCAATGGTACGATCATTGAGCTGCCGACGAAGGCTGCTGATACCTCCTACAACACCTACGCTACCTACGCTCTGGCTGACGATTGCGCACTGTACAAGATCTACAAGGGCGAAGTTTCCAAGACTGAGGCTTCCGTCATTGAGAACCTGTACGATGACTTCGACTTCCAGTCCAACACGCATGTTAAGGACACGCTGGACGGCACTGAGCACTTCGCTTATGTCGAACTCAACGACAAGGACGAGGTCACTGCGATCTACTTCGTGATGGCTCCCAACGACTAATCCGAACCTTTTAAAGTTCAGTTAGTTCACTCCTAAAAAAGTCCCCGGGGCGCAAGCCCCGGGGATTTTTCCTGCCCTCTTGACAAATCAAGAGGTTTGCGTATAATAAAAGAAAGAGACGATACCGATAAGCGGTTCGGCTCAGTATCAGGTATCTAGAAAGAAAAATCTAGAAAACCGTCACTTGCCAGAGTGGCGGTTTTCGCGTCTTTTTACGATAATGGTAACTGTAAAAGCACCAATATGTAACGTAATACGCATGGCATTCACCTCCTTTCGGAAGTGTCAGCCGAACCGCCTACCGTGTATCGTATCGTCTCTCCCGCCCGTAAAGGGCAAGTTCATTGTAACGCAGAATGAAGAATTTGTCAATGTGCGGAAAAGCCTCCCGAATCGGGAGGCTTTTTCTTGCAATTCTGGGAAGAATGTGGTATTCTGACAATGGTGCTACCGATAAACGGCAAGCGGGCGGCTCTCCACTGCATTTGCGGAGGGAGACAGCTTCTTTAGCGCCCTCCGACACTTGGAAAGGAGGGCAGCGATTATGATTACATACTCGGAACTGTTCCAGTTTTGTATTCTCATGGTCAGTGTGATCAGCCTCGTTATTAAGGTCTGTAACAGCAAAAAGAAGTAACCGCCCCATCTTCCCACAGATAGCGATTACTTCTTTTTAATTCGTGTGGGGAGCTGCTCGTTTGCCGGTAGCACCCTTGCTATCTTTAGTATATCCGTTTTCCCGAAAATGTCAAGGCCTGAACGCAGAAACTTCCAAATTTGCGTAGGGGGCGATGCCCACATCGCCCCATTGGGTACCATCGAATTCGCATTGGATTTCCGTAAAAACGGGTTTATTTGCCGGGTAGATGTGCTCAATCGACCCCTACGAACATCCCGGAGAGTTCCCGGAAATGTCAAGCCTCTAACGGCAAAAAGCTACAGCAGCACGAGGGCGGTATCGTAGAGCTTGCAGGACGTGCTCGGAAGTTCGAGCTTGAGCTGGACGGTCTGCGCGCCCGCCGGAATGTCCAGCCCAAAGCGCAGGAAGGTGCACTCCTCGCCGCCGGGGAGCCTGTCTGCAAGCGTCTGGCTGGCCGTCAGGGCGGTAAACTCGCCGGAGCCGAAGCGGAGCAGGGCATTGGCCGCATCGGTCGAGGCGCGAAGCAGAACCTCCGCGCGGGTGCAGCCGGCCGGAATGGCGCGCGGCGTCAGGCAGACGCTGCCCGCGGCGTATACAACGGGCGTGATCGTGAAGCGCATCCAGGAGAACGAAAACGCGTTCAGCGGCGACGAGTCGACCCAGAGCATCATAACGTACCGCCGGTTCGGGTCGAGCAGATAGTTGGTATCGAAGATAACGGGATTTTCCGTCGTGCCGGTCTTCGTGATGTCGCCGAGCGCCGTCTCATACAGCACCTCCTGCGTCTTCGAGTCGCAGATCCCAAGCTTGACAACGGTCGGCGCGTCCGACGACGCCGAGCTCGCCGATTGCAGCTTGAGCGACGTGAGCGTGCCGAACGCGTCGGGATAAAAGTAGAAAAGCTTCACCCAGGCTTGCTTCTGCGTCGTCCGATACGAAATGTCGGAGGCGTGGAACGCGTTGTTGACGCCGTTGTACGCGACCGAGCCGTCGGCCAGACCCGAGGTCAGCAGCTCCGCGCACTTGTTCAGAAAATACGTGCCCGTGTAGCTCGTGATCTGCTCCATGTCCTGAAATGCGTCGGCCTGAATGCAGTCGGAATACACCGCGTGCCCGCCCTGATGCGCCTGCGCCGACATGACGCCGCCCAGCGCGATGAGCCCCGCCTCCGCCTGCCGCAGCGCCCGCGCGCCGCTGGTGTCGAGTCTTGAGAAATTGTCGTTGACCTCCGCGAGACAGACCGGATCCTCCGGCAGCCATGTGCAAAGGCCGAGCTTTTGTGTTCTGGTCATAAAAAATCCTCCTGTAAGTAAATTTGGGGAAGCCCCCTTCACTTACAGGAGAACCATGCACCTTTGTAGCACGCAGAAATGCAACCGAAGCTTACGTGATCACAAATCCGCCGTTTACGCCCAGCACCTGTCCCGTTACAAACGGCGCATCCACGAGATACGCCATCGCCTGCGCGACATCCTCGGGTTTTCCGAGCCTCTCGATCGGCGTCTGCTCGCGAAGCGATTCGAGAACCTCCGGCGCGACATTTGCGCACATGTCCGTTTGGATAACGCCCGGGCAGATGGCGTTCACGCGAATGCCGCTCGGCCCCAGCTCCTGCGCCAGCGCCTTCGATAAGGCCAGCACCGCGCCCTTCGTCGCCGAATACGCCGCCTCGCACGACGCGCCGACCTGTCCCCACATCGAAGACACCGTCACGATCGCGCCAGCCTGCCGTTGCAGCATCCCCGGCAGCGCCGCGCGCACGCAGTGAAAAATTCCGTCCACATTCACCGCGAAGATCCGCCGCCATTCATCGGGCGTGATCTCGGATATCAGCCCATAGTGCGCGATTCCAGCGTTGCAGATCAGCCCATCCAGGGGCGGCAGATCCCGGAACGCGTCCAGAACCGCCGTCTCGTCCGCCACATCGCAGAGGATCCCGACCGCGCCGGTTTCCAGAGACAAAGCCTCCGCCTGCGCAGCGCTTTTTTCATACAGGAACCAGACCCGGTCGCCGCGCGCGGAAAAAAGCCTTACTGCCGCCGCGCCAATGCCCCGGCTCCCGCCGGTAATCAAAATATTCATACAAACCTCAAATCAAACGCCCTTTTCCCGGAAATTCCCGAAAAAAGGGCGATAAGGGAGCTCTGATTCTTTCAGAGCTCCCCTGGTATTATCTTCTTCTGGTTTTCGTCTTGTGCTCGGAATACTGCTTGATGGAGGACATTTTGCTGCTCGACTCCGTCATGAACTGCTTGAGCATATCGTCAAACGATTTCTGCTGCGGCTGCGCAGCTGCATTGTCCGCCGGGCGCGGCGCAGATGAACGCTCGCCGGACGAACCGGAATTTCTCGGCGCACCATTGAAGCTGCGATTTTGCGGGCGCGAAAACTGCGGCTTGCTTGGCGCCGGAAGGGTGCGCTTGATGGAAAGATTGGTTTTGCCGTTTTCCCGGCTGATGATCATGACCTTCACGTCCTGACCCTCGGTCAGATGCTCGCGAATGTCATTGACGTAGGCGTGGGCGATTTCCGAAATGTGTACCATGCCGGTCGACCCGTCCGGCAGCGTGACAAATGCGCCGAATTTCGTCAGACTCTTGACCTTGCCTTCCACAACTGCTCCAACTGTAAGCTCCATATGTTCGTTTTGTTCTCCCATCTTATTTTATCCCGGAAAGAAACGCGTTCTTCCGGAACGGTATGCCATCATTCGCCCACATCGTAAAAGATGATGTCGCCCTCTTCGACCATGCCGAGCTTATCGCGCGCAACGGCCTCGACGCCCGCGTCGGTTCCCAGCGCGTCGATGGAGTCCTGCAGGCGGTTGTTTTCCTGCCGGGTGGAGGCGATCGAGCTGTTGAGAATCGCTTCCTGCTGGTTCTTCTCGTTGATCTGCTGCCGCAGCGACACGAGCGTCACCGTTGCGTAAACGACGAGAATCAGGATGACGAGCTTCACCAGAAGGGAAGACTTGACGAATTTCATGCTGTGCCTTGCCCCTTTCCGAATCCGCGCGGCGTAGAAATATCTTATCGATAATTGTACCCCATTTTTTGCTTCTTGCAAAGAGGTTTTTCGAAAAAACTGAAAATTTTTTTGCGCAGAACTGCATGGGCTGCAAGATCGTATGCAAAATCCGCCCGAAACCCCGCAAAAGTCCGGTAAAAAGCCGCAGAACCAGCGGGCTCAGCGCGAGAAAATATCCCGCCGCGCCGAGAAACATCCCCGGGAAGAAAAACAGCCGGAACTGCCCCTGCCCCACGTAGAGCGCAAAAAGCAGCAGCGAAAGAAGAAGCGCCAGCAAAAACAGCGCGTCGAGCATCGTCCCGAGCTTCGGCAGCAGCTTTCGCGGCGCGCGCAGAAGATCATAGAAAAGGCCGAGCACCCCGCCAAGAACGATTGCCAGCGCAAGCTGCTCCGCCTGAAACAGAACCGGCAGCTCCATCAGCCAAACAGCCGCCCGAAAAAACCGCCCGCGGGCGCCGCATCCTCATAGCTGAGAGAATCGACCGTCCCGTCGACCAGCACCTCGCCGCCGTCGAGTCGCAAAAGCTGCAAATGAAGATTTTCCCCGCGCACGATGAGCGTCCCGCGCGTGGTGGTGAGGACGATCGTTGTCTCGTCGAAGCTCTCGACCTCAATGACCCCCGTCATATGAAGCCGCGAACGGCTGTCCAATTGCAGCTGGTGCGGCGCTTGCAGCGCGTTTTCCGTTTCCATAGTGCCCCTCCTTTGCCTGCCGGATGGTACAGTATACGGCGGGAGCAGGGGCAATATGAGCGCGGATTTAAATCTCTTTGTAGAGCGCCTGCGCGTCGTCCTTGCGCACAGCCTCGGCCACGGCCAGAACCTCGACTTTGAGCGTCCGCGCGCCGAAGGCAATTTCAATCTGGTCGCCGACCTTCACGTCATAGCTTGCCTTCGCGGGCTTGCCGTTTACGGAAATGCGCGCGTTGTCGCACGCTTCGTTTGCAACTGTCCGGCGCTTGATGAGCCGGGAAACCTTCAGATATTTGTCCAAACGCATGGTAATTCTCCTATAAAAAATCGGGAAAGCCGGAGCCTTCCCGATGGTATGTTACTTGGAAATCTGATCCTTGAGCGCCTTGCCGGGCTTGAAGACGGGAACGGTGGTGGCGGGAATTTCGATGGGCTCCTTGGTCTTGGGGTTGCGGCCCATACGAGCCTTGCGCGCCTTGGTTTCAAAGCCGCCGAAGCCGACGAGCTGTACCTTGTCGCCCGCGCAGAGCACCTCCGCGATGGTGTCAAACGTTGCGCTGACGGACTTCTCCGCGTCCTTCTTGCTCATGCCGCACTTCTTGGCGACCTCAGCGATGAGTTCAGTTTTATTCATGATCATAGTCCTCTTTTCTGTGTTTTGTGAAACTTCGGCGGTGTCTTTCTACTCTTTGGTCTTTTGCTGCGACCAGAGCGAAAGCAGTTCCTCGCGGGAGAGCGAATCCAGCGAGCGGCCAGCCTGCCTTGCGGCCGATTCCATTGCGCCAAAACGGCGGATAAATTTTTCGCAGGCGTCGTGTAAAACCTGCTCCGGATCCTTCTGCAAAAATGCAGCAACATTGACTGCGGCAAACAGCATGTCGCCCAGCTCCTCGGAAGGGTCGATTCCTTCTTCAATAGCCTCCCGCAGCTCTGCCGTCTCTTCTTCCAGTTTGCCCAGACATTCCGCAGCCGATTCCCAACGAAAGCCGCACTTCGCGGCTTTTTTCTGAAGCTTTTCGCTGCGCCATGTCGCAGGCAGCGAACGCGCCACGCCGTTTAGCGTATCGGTGACGGTTGTCTGACCCTTTTCCTGCTGCTTGACCTCGTCCCAGCTCTTGGCTTCTCCGCCAAAGAGCGCGGGATGGCGGAAAATCAGCTTTTTGCACTCCGCGTCACACACATCGTCCAGCGTGAAGCGGCCTGCCTCGCGCTCAATATCGGTGTGGAACAGAACCTGGAGCAGCACGTCTCCGAGCTCCTCGCGCATATGCGCAGGGTCGTCCAGATCGAAGCCCTCGCAGGCCTCGTAGGCCTCCTCCAGAAAATTTCGCCGGATGGAAAGGTGGGTCTGCGCGCCGTCCCACGGGCAGCCGCCCGGTGCGCGGAGAACCTCCACAAGCCGCTGAAGATCGGCAAAGTCATAGCGATCTTTGCTAGTAAAATTTATCATAATTCGCCCTCTTTCGCAAGGCTTTTGTTCAACTTTTTTTCTGAATTTTCAGGAGTTTCGCGATTTTTTCGCCCTTGGGCAGCAGCATGCAGTCTTCATACGTCACGCACTGGAGCGCGACGGCCAGAACCGCGTACAAAACCACTGCGAACGCAAGGCTTGCAAGGCAGGAAAGCTTCCATGAGCCAAGCCGGGAAGAGAGCACGCGGTATACAAGGAACGTCGCCCCGCCCATGAGAGCCGAGGCAATGAGCGGCCGGATGATGTTTTTGAAGATGGCCGGGCGCGCGGAAATGTGCCGGCGCATCGAGAAAACGTCCAGCGCGGTAATCGCGATGTAGCAGATGAGCGTACCGATCGGTGCGCCGATGATGTTAAGAGACGGCTGACCGACCAAAATATAGTTGACGATGATCTTCACGATGCCGCCGATCAACATGTTGATAACGGGCGTCGTGACATCCCCGTGCGCCTGCATGATGGCGTTGAGAAGCAGAACCAGCGAGTTAAACACAACCGCCAGACCCAGAATTGCCATCATGGGCGCGGCCAGCTGGATGCGGTCTTCCGAGTACGACGAGCACAGCAGCCGGATGACGGGCTCCGCCATCACAAACAGACCCGCCGCGCACGGCATGGCGATGAGCGCCATCGTCCGGACGGCAGACTCGGAGGTCGACTTTGCTTCGTGTAGGTCTTTTTTTGTAAGAGATGCCGTGATGGCCGGGATGACGGCGATCGTGATCGTCGGGATGAACGAGCAGGGGAGGGCAAAGACGGTCTGGCAGAAATTATAGACGCCCTTTGCCGAGTCCGCCATCTTTTCCGTCCATTGAAGCGCGCCCGTAAGTCTGCGCATATAGATCATCGTGTCAAAGAGGTTGATGATCTGAAGCCCGGCAGAGCCCAGCGTGATGGGAACGGCGATGGAAAGAAGCTCCTTCATTGTGCTCCGCGTGGACTTGGCATGCCCGCCGCCGAGAGACAAAATCGCGCTCGACTGGCGGAACTTGCAGTGAAGGTACACGGCAGAGATGAGGCTCCCGAGCGTCACGCCCATGATCGCGCCGCCCGCGGCTAACGTAATGTCGCCATAGTCCCGCGCGCTCTCGCCCGGGGCAAGCGCAATTCCCTGCGCGCGCACATACGCTTCTCCCGTCAGCTTCATCACGAGCCACGCGAGCCCGAGGCCGACAACAAGGCGCGTCACCGCCTCAAAAATCTGGCTGACGGATGTGGGGGTCATGTTGCTCTGACCCTGGAAAAATCCACGGTACGCGGACACAAGGCAGATGAGCAGCACGCACGGAGCCAAAGCGGCAATCGCCGCCCACGAGTTTTCGTTCGTCGTGACCATCACGGAAAGGGGCTTGCAGAAAATCAGCATGCCGAGGCTTCCAATGACGCCGATGGTCAGAAACACGTACAGAGACGTTTTGTAGATCCGTCTGATCTGCGCGTGGTTTCCGAGCGTCTGCGCCTGCGAGATCATGCGGCTCATGGCCACGGGAAGACCCGTCGTCGAGATCATGAGCAGGACGTTATAGACGTCGTAGGCGGTATTGAAGTAGCCGAAGCCGTCTTCTCCGATGATGTTGTTGAGCGGGACTTTGAACAAAAAGCCCATGAGCTTGACCAGCACTGTCGCCATCGCGAGAACCGCCGTGCCCTGTAAAAACGTCTGCTTTTTGATGGGCTGATCGTTCATTGCGCGGCCTCCTCGGAATCATCGGAGAATACCTTTGGAATGGCGTAGTCGTGGAGCTCTTTTAAAGCGCCCGCGAGGTCTAATGTCGGGAACTTCCCGGCGTTGTACAAAATCTGGCCGCGCACCATCGTCAGCACCACATCGTGACCCGACGCGGCATAGACAAGGTTCGAGAGCACGTTGTGGCACGGGATGAGATGCGGCTGCGTGAAATCGAGGAGGATCAAATCAGCGTCCATGCCGATTTTGATCTGACCGCACTCTTTCTCGCGCCCCTGCGCCTTCGCGCCGCAGACCGTCGCCATCATGAGCGCGGCCTCCGCCGGAATTGCGGTCGGGTCGCCCGTCTTTGCCTTGGCCATCAGCGTACAGGCCTTGATCTCCTCAAGAAGATCGAGGTTGTTGTTGGACGCGACGGAGTCCGTGCCGAGGCAGACGTTCATGCCGGCCTTGACCATGCCCATCACATCCGCGCAGCCGGAAGCAAGCTTTAAATTGCTCACCGGGCAGTGCACCGCGCTCACGCGGCGCTTGGCAAGAAGCTGCATGTCTTCTTCGGTCAGGTGCACGCAGTGCGCCGCCGTCGTGGGAACGTCGAAAACGTGGTGGCAATCAAGCACCTGCGCGGGCGTTAACCCGTAGCGCTCGACGCACTGGTCGTGCTCCAGTTTCGTCTCCGACACATGCACCTGCATACCGATCCCCTCGTTGATGCAGAACTCGGAAAGCGCGTCCCAGAGCTGATAGGTCGAGGTGTATTCGGCGTGGATGGAAGCTTCAATTTTGATGCGCCCATTGTCGTAATTGTGCCATTTCTCTTTGAGCGCGACCAGCTCCTGACAGGCGGGGAACTTCTCAAAATCGAAGTCGTCGCCCAAAAACATCGACGTTCCGCGCGAGATATTTGCCTTCATGCCAGACTTGGCGATGACGTCGCAGATATCGTCGCAGAAATAGTACATGTCGGACACGCTCGTTACGCCAAATTTCAAACATTCGGCCACGGCCAGCGTCGTCGCCGCGCGCACGCACCTGCCGTCCAGCCGGTCCTCGCGCGGGAAAATGTAGTCGTTCAGCCATTCCTGCAATTTCAAGTCGTCCGCGTATCCGCGCAGCAGCTGCATCGGAAGGTGCGTGTGGCAGTTGATGAGGCCGGGCATTAAGACCATGCCGGTCGCGTCGATGATCTTTTCGGGCTTTTCCTCCGGCGCGTGCTTGCTGAGATAGCTGATCTTGCCGTCGGTCACGCCGACAAATGCGTCCGTCCAGACGGACATCCGGTCGTCCATTGTGACGACGCAGACATGGGAAAACAGCGTATTCATTCGCATTCCTCCTCATTGGGTGCAGGCGGCTGCTGCGCAAGACGGTGCAGAATTTCAAAAATCTCGTCCTTCTGATGCAAAATCGTATCGATGCGCGCAATGTAGTCCTGCGGGGATTTTGGATTGTGGAAGCGCTCCAGCTGCCCAGCGGGGAGATTGATCTTGTTCATGCCGCCGCCGCCAAGAGACAAAATCGTGTGGAGCTCCTCCATCATGTATATGTTGTACCAGCCCGTAAATCCCGGGCGGCACCAGCCGGTATTTTCAAAGCTGCCGGACATGTATTTCTGCCGGTAGAGATAGTATGGTACAAAACTATGCGCCCGAAGCGATGTTTCCGCGCCGGAGAGCATCTGAGAGACATCCTCATTTGTAGGAAGCACCGTCCGGTTCTGGAACAGGTTCGCGCCCTTTTTAAGAGCCAGCGTGTGAACCGTCACATTGCTGGGATTGAGAGACAAAACCTGCGATAAGGACGCGGCGAACTTCTCGGGCGTATCGCCGGGAAGCCCCGCAATTAAGTCCATGTTGATATCCTCGAAGCCGACCGCGCGCGCCTGCCGGAATGCCTCCAGCGTCTGCGCCGAGGTGTGCTTCCGCCCGACAGCTTCCAACACATCGTCCGCCATCGTCTGGGGATTGATCGAAATGCGCGTCGCGCCGCCGTCGTGGATCACGCGCAGCTTATCGAAGTCCAGCGTGTCCGGCCGCCCGCCCTCGACGGTAAACTCCAGACAGCGCGAAAGATCAAAGCTGTCGTTGATCGCTTGTAAAAGGTCTTTCATCTGGGCAGAAGAGAGCGTCGTCGGCGTGCCGCCGCCCATGTAAAGCGAGCGAATGTGATACCCGGAGCCTTCCAGCAGCTTTCCCGTATACGCGATCTCCCGGTGCAAGGCATCCAAATATGGCGGCAGGAACGCCCCGAAGCGCTCGATGGACTCGCTCACAAACGAGCAGTACGAGCACCTCGTCGGGCAGAAGGGGATTCCAATGTAGACGGATAAGTCGCCCGGCTCCAGCAGCTTCGCAGCCTCCAGCGTATGCTTTGACGCGTCGACGCAGAGCCTGCTTCTTTCGGGCGTGACAAAATATGTTTTCTCTAAAAGCCGCGCCGCGTCCTTTTCCGAGCCGCCCTCCAGCATGCACTTGGTCGATAGCTTCGTCGGCCGGACGCCCGAAAGCGCGCCCCACGGGGGAACGGTTCCGAGCACCTTCGTCGCGGCTAAGTAGTAGCTCTGCTGCAAAATCCGGCGCGTCATGCGCACGTCGGCCTGCGTAAGCGGGATCCGTCTGGCGGCGAAGCCCGTTTTTTCGCCCCGGGTCACCTTCGCCGTCGCGGTCAGATACTTCTTACCGCGCGAAAGAGACGACACTGTGCCGTCTCCTGAAAAGCGCTGCGTCACAAATTCCGACGGCTCGTCCGGGAACAGCTGCATTTGCAGCTGCTCGACGGGGTAGCGTTCGGTGTGACCGATGAGTAATAGCTTCATACGCGCGCCGCCTCGCGCATGTAATAGTTTGTCCGGCGCTCACGCTCGAGCGTTGTAGCTTCCCCATGACCGGGGAGCACGCGATAGTCTCCCGGAAGCTCCGCCAGGCGCTTGAGAGACGCCATCATCTGTGCGCCGTCGCCGCCCGGAAGGTCGGTTCTGCCGCAGCAGCCCTCGAACAGCGTATCGCCCGAGAAGATCGTATCCTCGCAGAGGAAGCACGACGAGCCGCGCGTGTGGCCGGGGGTGGCGAGAACGCGGAAGGTGAGAGGCGGCATGGAAATTTCGTCGCCGTCTAAAAATGTTTCGGTATAGACGAGATTTCCGTGGCTCATATTGAGCGTCTCGTCGGTGTCCTGCACGCTGACGTAGATCGGAACGTCCGGGAAGCTTTCATGCAGTGCGCGCAGCGCGCCCGTGTGGTCAAAGTGCGCGTGCGTCAAAAGCATCAAGCGCAGCGCAAGACCGTTTTTTGTAAGCGTATCTACGATATTCTGCGGCATTGCGCCGGGGTCAATGAGCGCGCAGGCCTTGGATGCTTCGTCATACACCACGTAGCAGTTGGTTTCCAAAGCCCCAAGCGGAAGGGTAATTATTTTCATACTGCGTTCCTCTACTTTAAATCATTGGTGTCGACAATCAGGGTAACCGGCCCTGCGTTTTCAGACGTCACCAGCATATCCGCGCCGAACTCGCCGTGCTGCGGGGGAAAGCCCAGCCGTTCGCATTCGGAAAGAAACTGCTCATAGAGCGGGATGGCGATATCGGGCTTGCCGGCGCCGATGAAGCTCGGCCGTCTTCCGTGGCTCACATCGCCGTAGAGCGTGAACTGGCTCACGACCAGCACCTCTCCGCCGACATCCGAAAGAGACAGATTCATCTTGTCGTTTTCGTCCCGGAACACGCGGAGCCCCAGAATCTTTTCGGCAAGCTTTTTGCATTTTTCGGGGGTGTCCTCCGGCGCGACGCCGAGAAGGATCAAAAAGCCCTTCCCGATTTTGCCGTGTACCTCGCCGTCAATCGATACAGACGCGGAATTGACCCGCGTGACAACTGCCTTCATAAAATCACCTTATCCTTCCGCGCGCCGGACGGCGCTCACACCCGAAATGCCGCGCAGACGCGCCATGACGTTTTGAAGCTCGGTCAGATTGTGCACCTGGAAGACCAGACTCACCAGCGCCCTTCCGCTTCCGACCGAGCGGGCGGACATCTCATTCATGCGAAGCCGCAGGCTCGTTAAGATCGTCGCCACGTCCAGCATCAAGCCGTCGCGGTCTGTGGAATCAACCTCCAGCGCGGTCGTAAACGTCGCCTCGGCGCTCTCCGCCCACGTGACCTTGACCCAGCGGCCGGACTGCGAGGGGTCTGCCGCGCTCTTTGCGTTCGGGCAATCCTTGCGGTGGACGGACACGCCGTAGCCCTTTGTGATGAAGCCGATGATATCGTCGCCCGGAACCGGCGTACAGCAGCGGCTGAACTTGATCATGCAAGAGCCGATGTCCTCGACAATGACGCCAGACGCGTCGACGGTGGGCTGCTGCTTGTTGAGATTCAAAAGCTCCTTCGGGGGTGCCGCCTTGGCTGCCTTCGTCAGCTCATCGCGGATTCTGCCGACGGCCTTGACGGCGGTGAGGCCTCCGAAGCCGATGGCGGCGTACATATCGTCGAGACAGTCGAAGCTGACCTTCTTCAAGACCATCGGCAGCACGTCCTCCGACTGGATGATCTCGGGGTTCACGCCGATGCGGCGCAGCTCTGATTCAAAGCTTGCCTTGCCGCGGATGATGTTTTCATCCCGCTTTTCGCGCTTGAACCACTGTTTGATCTTGATGCGCGCCTGGTTCGACCGGCAGATATTGAGCCAGTCGCGGCTGGGGCCTTTGGCGGATTTCGAGGTCAGGACCTCGACGATATCGCCGTTGTGGAGTACCTGATCGTAGCTTGCGATGCGGTTATTGACCTTCGCGCCGATCATGGTGTTGCCGACGGCGGAGTGGATCGCGTAGGCAAAGTCAATTGGCGTCGAGCCCGACGGCAGGCTCATGACCTTGCCCTTGGGCGTAAAGACGAAGACCTCGTCGTCGAACATATCGACCTTTAAAGAGTGGATATAGTCGTCTGCCTCGGTGTCCTGCTGATTTTCGAGCAGTCTTCTGACCCACTCGAATTCCTTTTCCGAGCCCTCGCCGACGTTCTGCTTGTACTTCCAGTGCGCCGCGACGCCGTATTCCGCCGTCTGGTGCATTTCCCAGGTGCGGATCTGTACCTCGAAGGGAATGCCCTGCGAGCCGATGACGGTTGTGTGGAGCGACTGGTACATGTTGGGCTTCGGGGTCGAGATATAGTCCTTGAACCGGCCCGGAATGGGGTTAAAGAGGTCGTGGATGTGGCCTAATACATTGTAGCAGTCCGCGATGTTGTCGACGATGACGCGGAAAGCATATAAGTCGTATAGCTCGTCGATCGTCTTATTCTGCGCGCGCATCTTGCGGTAGATGGAGTACGTGTGCTTGACGCGTCCGTAGATCGAGCCGTGG
>CAKUNY010000014.1 GCA_934668605.1 uncultured Oscillospiraceae bacterium
CTTCTATGACCCGCAGAAAGGCGCAATCACCATCGGCGGGCACGATCTGCGCGAGTTCACCTGCGACAGCCTGCTTTCGAATATTTCGATGGTCTTCCAGAACGTCTATCTCTTCCACGACACCATCCGCGCCAACATTCTCTTCGGCAAGCCCGACGCGACGGAGGACGAGATGATCGCCGCGGCCAAAAAAGCCCGGTGCTACGATTTCATTATGGCGCTTCCCGATGGCTTTGACACCGTCGTCGGCGAAGGCGGCGGCACGCTCTCGGGCGGCGAAAAGCAGCGCGTGTCCATCGCGCGGGCAATGCTCAAGGACGCGCCCATTATCATCCTCGACGAGGCGACCGCGAGCGTCGACCCCGAAAACGAGCACCTCATCCAACAGGCCATTTCCGAGCTCACGCGCGGCAAGACGATCATCACGATCGCCCACCGGTTAGCCACCATCGAGCAGGCCGACCAGATCCTCGTGGTTGAAAACGGCCAAATTGCCGAGCACGGCACGCATCAGGAGCTCATCCGGCAAAATGGCGTCTATAAGCGCTTCACCGAGATCCGCGAGCAGGCAGAGGGCTGGAATTTATCTCAAAAAAGCTGACGCTTTTTTTGAGATAATCAGGAATGCACCTCGACTGCGCGCAAGCTTTTCCCGCTCCGCGTGAAAAGCTCACACTTGCGAGGTGATAGGTATGTTTCCGGTCGGCAAAGCCGCCGGATAACATGAATTTCCATTTTATTTTGCCATCTGCGGATGGCGAAACTCTGCGAGGCAATGAACAAGCAAAACCCCCGGACTTACGTCCGGGGGTTTTGCTGTCTGAAATTCGTTACATCGGGGTCAGCGCGAGATAGTCCTCCAACGTGCCGTCATGCAGGCAGCACTCGATGATTCTTCTTCCCAGCGGGTCGAGGTCGTCGGTCAGATACTGCTTGATCTGGTCTTTGAAGAAATCGGTCAGGATCTTCGCGCCCGCGTCGTAGCCCTCGATGCCGAGCTTCGACTGCGTCTCGGGGCGAAGGAAGGTCTGGCGGACATACTGGCCGTCGAGCTTCATGTCAACCAAGGCATAGCCAAACAGCGAGCATCTTGCGGGCGTTAAGTGCTTCGCCTTAATTTCGCCGTTGTGCCGCGCTAAGTACTCGCGCGCGACCCATTCGCTCATGAAGCCGATCTTATATGCGCCGATGTGCTGGTTCGGAATGAGGACGTTGAGCGTCTTCGGGCAGGCCATGATCTGCCGCAAAAGAAGATTCGCCTGCGTCACGCGAAGACCCGTCGCAAACGGCCAGTAAGAGCCCACGCCCTCACTCTTCATGCCGCCGCCACCGTCGACGATGCTGGGGTTCTTAAACCCGCGCGGCGAAACGAGCCGCCACAGCCACGCAAGCGACGGCGGAATGATGTGAAGTAAGCCCATCACGCCGTAGTTCGGCTGCTCCGCGGTAGAAGGCGGCATGCGCACGCCGAAGCTCCGCACATCCACGGAAATGGGTTCGCGCGGGACGATGTGCTCGATCATGTCGCGCGGAATGATCACGCGCGGGTTCGGGCACGGCTGGCCGTTCGAGTCCTTCACGTGCTCCCAGATGAGGCACGTCGCGCCCGGCACGCCGTCCATGTTGAAAAACAGCAGGGGTCTCGACGGATGGATCGAAGCTTTTTCGTAGATGGGGTTGTTGCCGTAGGCATGTAAGCTGTCCATGCGCAAAAACCAGCCGGCCTCGGCGTCGACAATGCGGAGCTTTCCTTCGGCCGGATCCTGATACGCCGAATGGCACAGCGCCATATCGTCCGAAATCGGCGCGATGCTGCACGACTCGCGAAGATCAAGGTAATACTGCTCGCCTGTCAACACGTGCTCGCCGAGAAGAAGCCGCCCGTCGGGCTCGCGCTTGAAATCCTCCAGCATCTCGCTCTTGCCGCCGCCGGACGCGCCTTCGTGCATGAAGACGGTCTCGTTTTCATACGGCGTTTCAACTAACGCGGACGACGCGTGGCAGCAGACCCAGCCCTCGTGCTCGCCAATATCGAGAAGCACGGAATAAACGCCCTTCTTGGCAGAAGGTCCCGGATAGAGATTGTACGCGAAGACCTCGTGAAGGTTCTCGCTGCGGTTGTGCACCACGACCTGCTTGCCGTCAAAATGCGTGTGACGGAAGGGCGGGGCAACGTAGATGATCGCGCGCGGGGTGTAATTTTCGGGGATATCCTGAATGGCGACGAAGCCCTGCATGTTGGCAAGGGCTAACGCGAAGAACGCCGCGTTCGCGGGGCAGACCAGCAAACTGTCATACCCGTGCGCCGGGTCGCCCGCCTTAAAGGGAAGCATAATGACCCGCTGCTCCGACAGCCAGTCCATCGTCTCCTGCCGGACTTTTGAGAAGGGATAGCCGAAGCGATCTAGAAAACGCGGCTTGTCGGTCGGCAGATCGTCGCTGATGACCATCGAATTGGGGTCGCGACGTCTCATATAGTCTTCCATGAAGTTCACCGACGCGCCGTTTTTGCAGCGGATGACCTCCGCTTCCTTGACGCTTCCTTTGCCGACGATGTTGTAAACGACATCGTAGCGCGAAGAATGCGTCGGGCCGAAGACAAGCTCGTCGAGCTCCTCCTGCGTTTCAATGTAGGCAATCGAGCGGCATTTTTTGAGCGCCGCGTGCAGATCTTCCGGGAGAACAAAGCGTCCAAAGTATGCGTCAACCATAACTGCTTCCTCCGTTTTAAACATGAATTTGGTGCACATGGGTCTTGGCTTTGCTGGAATGTTTTTTTGGCAGAGCTGCGCGCCCGTGAAAAGCGCGCCCCCTATATCATATAGAATATATTGTTTCCTATCAAAAAGCTACAGGAAACTTTGAAAAAGCAGGGCTCATTTTGTATTTTCGTACAAAGTGCAAGTTGGGTTCCTTTGAATTTGTGCACATTTACATGCTTGCGCGGCGGAAATCGCAGATAAAACCACGTCCAAATCAACAGTCCGGCCATTTCTTTTATAGCACAACACGGATTTCCATGACGCCATCCGCTTGTCTGGCGGAGATTTTCCCGCCGTGCGCTTCGGCGGTGGCCTTCGCGATGGAAAGGCCGATGCCCGTTCCGCTCACAGCGCCGGAGTGCGACTCGTCCGCCCGGTAGAACCGGTCAAAAAGACGCGCGGTGTCGGCGAACTGCGCTTTGCCCACAGTGTTTGCCACAACGATCTCGATCCGCTTCCCGCTTTGTTTGGCTGTGAAAGAAATGCTGCCGCCATCGGGCGAGTATTTGAGCGCGTTGTCAAGCAGAATGGACACCATCTGCTGGATGGCCGCGCGGTCGCCGGTCATGCTCAAGCCGTCTGCGATCTGCTGTGTGTACTGCTTTCCCTTTGCCCGGGAAACGGAGGCAAACGGCTCTGACGTCTCCCAGAGCGCGTCACTCAGGGAAAATTCCGCCCGCGCCGGAAATGGATTTTCCTCGTCCAGCCGGGAGAGCGCGACCAGATTGACGATGAGCTTGGAAAGCCGCGCGGACTGCTCCCGGATATTCTGCACCCACTCGTTGTCTTCGTCCTCCATTGCCAGAACGTCCGCGCTGGTGGAGATCGCGGTCAGCGGCGTTTTGAGCTCGTGGCTGGCATTGGTGATGAACTGCTTCTGCGCCTCCATGTTTTTGAGATACGGCGCGATCGCCCGCCGGGAAAAGAGCACGACAAGCCCGAATACCACCAGAAGACTCCCGCCCGCGATCGAGAGCGTGATAAGAAGAAGCGAGCGCATCGTCTGGATTTCCCGCTCGGAGTTTAAAAACAGCACCGCCGTTTCCCCTTCCGCCGCCTGCACCAGATACCGGTACCCGCCGCGGTAGCCGTGCGTTTTCCCGCCGGAGAGCACCGCGCCGGCATAGGCCTTGGCGGTGGTTTCCGAAATGGAGGCGATGAAATCCTGATTGACGCGCAGAACCTCGCCGTCCGCGTTATAGTGCACCGCGAAGAAGCGGAGGGAATACTGCACCTCGGGCGAAAAATGCGCCCGGTCGTCAAAGGGCGGCGCGCCCCGGCCGGGAGAAAACGGCGTTCTCTGATTCTCCAGTTCCATCAGGTGCGCCAATACCTCGTCCTGCTGCTTGGTCACGCTGTGATAGTTCCAGAGATTCACCACACAAAGAAGCGTCAGCACGACCGCGGTAAACGCCGCCATCGCCGCGCCAATGAAGCGCCAGCGCATCTTTTTCAGCATTGCGTCTCCTCCAGCGCATAGCCCGCGCCGCGGATCGTTTTGATCTCAACATCCGCACCGGTCTGCTTGAGCTTTCTGCGCAAAAACCCGATATACGTCCACACCACGTCCATCTCCGTCTCGCTGTCCAGTCCCCAGATCACCTGCATCAGATGCTCAGAGGAAAAGACCTGCCGCGGATGGCGGAAAAAGAGCTCTAAGAGCTGAAACTCCTTGTTATTTAGCCGCGCCTGCCCGCATTCCGCCCGTATCAGATACTGTCCGCAGTCAAGCGTTGTGTTTCCGAGCACCAGCGTGCTTGGCGCGTAGGCGCTGCTGCGCCGGGTGAGGGCGCGGACTCTGGCTAAGAATTCACTGGCCGCAAAGGGCTTGGGAAGGTAGTCGTCTGCCCCGGCGTCGAGTCCCGCGACCCGGTCAGAAATCTCCGCCTTTGCCGTCAAAAACAGAGCCGGCGTCGTAACCCCCGCCGCGCGCGCCTGCTTCAAAGCCGCAATGCCGTCGAGTCCCGGCATCATGATATCGAGCACCAGCGCGTCATAGCTGACCGCCTTCATATAATCGAGCGCGTCGTTTCCGTTGTGTACCACGTCGACGGTATATTTGTTCTTTTCCAGCATAACTTTTAAGGCTCGGGCGATCGTCGCCTCGTCCTCCGCAATCAAAATTCGCATACGCGCACCTCCAATCTGCGTCTATTTTCGCACACGCAGTCAAAATGAACCTGAAACCAGTATAGCAAAAAAACAGCCGCCGGAAAAGAACCGCTTCCGGCGTTCATAAATTCTTTGCAGACTTTTTCAGGTACATTTCGGGATGGCCGTGTAACATAGCGCTACAGGCCACAACGGAAAGGAGCATCACAATGGAACTGACCGGAAGCTACCGGCACGAGCTGAAATATTCCATCCGCTTCGCGGGCTATCTCGCGCTTACCCAGCGGCTTAGACCCGTCATGCGGCCAGACCCGCACGCGGGCGCGGATGGACACTACACCATCCGAAGCGTCTACTTTGACAACTACCGCGACAAGGCGCTGCGCGAAAAAATAGACGGCGTCCAGCGCCGGGAAAAATTCCGCATCCGCTATTATAACGATGATTTTTCCTTCATCACGCTGGAAAAGAAGATCAAGCACAACGATCTGTGCCGGAAGGTCGACGCGCCGCTTACCGAGGCGGACTTCCGGCGCATCCTGCAAAGCCCCGGCGCGTGGATGCTGGAGCACCCGGAGCCTCTCGTGCGGGAGCTGTACTGCAAAATGAAAACGCAGCAGCTTCTTCCCCGCGTGCTGGTATCGTATGTGCGAGAGCCGTATGTTTATGCGGCGGGGAATGTCCGCGTGACGTTTGACTCGCATATCCGGACGAGCCTGTTTGCGCGGGAGTTTGCAGGCGGCGCGCTTCCGGACATCAGCGCGACGGACGCGCCGGGCGATATGATCCTAGAGGTAAAATACGACGCCTTCCTACCGGAGGTCATCCGGTGCCTGCTGCAATCCGAGGAGCTTCGGACGCAGGCGTTTTCAAAATACGGCGCGTGCCGCCGCTTCGGTTAACCATTTTACGAACAGTAAGGAGAACGACTATGAGCTTTAACGACATTTTTAAATCCAGCTTTCTGGAAAACGTCACCGAGTTTTCCATTCTCGACACCCTCATCGGCCTTGCCGTCGCGCTGATGATCGGTCTGTTTATTTTTGTCATTTATAAGAAAACGCTGACGGGCGTGCTGTATTCCGAGGGCTTCGCGCTGACGCTGGTGGGGCTGTCTCTCGTGACGACGCTCGTTATCATGGCCGTCACGAGTAACGTCGTGTTGTCGCTCGGCATGGTGGGCGCGCTTTCCATCGTCCGCTTCCGCGCAGCCATCAAGGAGCCGGTCGAGATCGTGTTCCTGTTCTGGTCGCTCGCCGTCGGCATTGTCATCGGCGCTGGCATGATCCCGCTGGCTGTGATCGGCTCCGGCATCATCGGCGTGATCCTTCTGCTGTTCGCCAACCGCAAAATCTGCAATACGCCCTATATTCTGGTGATGCACTGCGCGGATGAAGCGGCCGAAGATGCCGCGCTGGCGCTTCTCGAAAAAAGCACCGCGCATACCATCGTCAAGTCCAAGACGATCACCACCGCTGGGATCGAACTGACGGCGGAGCTTCGCACGAAGGACGCGTCCACGGCGTTTGTGAACGAAATCGCGCAGCTGCCCGGCATCGAAACTGCGACGCTTGTCAGCTACAACGGCGAGTACCTGTCGTAACGGAGGGGAAGCATGATCGCGCGGAAGAATACCCCGAAAATCGTCGCGGCCATCACGGCTCTTGCGGTTCTCCTGTGTCTCTGCGCCGCCGCGTTTTCAGATTCCATTGCGGCAGCGGCAGACACCGGCGTCTCGATGGAATATGAGCAGAAGCTCTTTGACACCGGCAGCATCCTGACGGTCAATATCGTGATGGACGAGGCAAGCTGGAACGACATGCTCGAAACCGCAACGGCGGAGGAATACTTCGCCTGCGATGTGGAGATAAACGGCACGACCTTTTACCGCGTCGGCATCCGCCCCAAGGGCAATACCAGCTTATCGTCCATCGCCAGCGACCCCACCACCGACCGCTACAGCTTCAAGCTGGAGTTTGACCACTATGTGGACGGGCAGACCTGCTTCGGGCTGGACAAGCTGATTCTGAACAACAATTACGCCGACGCCACCAATATGAAAGAGGCGCTGATCTACGACATGTATCAGTATCTCGGCGCGGACGCTTCGCTCTATAACTACGCCAAAATTTCCGTCAACGGCGAATACTGGGGCGTCTACCTCGCGCTCGAGGCCGTGGAAGACAGCTTCCTGCTGCGCAATTACGGCGCGCAGACGGGCGCGCTTTATAAGCCGGACAGCATGGACCTGGGAGGCGGCGATAAGGCCTTTGGCGGCGGCAGGGATTTTGAGCCCCAGACGATCCCGGATATGCAGGAAACCGACGCTCAGGAGGGCGCGCCCGGCTTCTCCGGAACGCCGCCGGATGGGTTCGAGTTCCCGCAGCGGCCGGACGATCAAACGGACGAGGAAGCCGGTACGGAATCCCAGACCGATTCCGCGCAGCGATCGCAGCGTGATTCCGATTTTCCGGGCGGCAAGGGCGGCTTTTCTATGGGCTCGCGCGGCGCAAACCTCAACTACACAGATGATGAACTGGACAGCTATGAAACCATCTGGGACGGCGAGGTCACAGACACCAAAAAAGCAGACCACAAGCGCGTGGTCACCGCCCTCAAAAACATCTCCGAGGGTACCGATCTCGAAACCTATATGGATATCGACAATCTGCTCCGCTATATGGCAGTCCATGTGTTCTCCGTCAACGAAGACAGCCTCTCCGGCTCTATGGCGCACAACTATTACCTCTATGAATCCGGCGGAAGGCTGAATCTCATTCCGTGGGACTACAATCTCGCCCTCGGCGGCATGGGAGGCGGAAATGACGCCGCCAGCGTCGTCAACAGCGCCATCGACAATGCCTTTTCCGCCACGGCCTTTTTTGATACGCTGATGGAAGACGAGACGTATCACAGCCGGTATTATGCCTATTTGCAGCAGCTTGTGTGCGAGTACATTGAAGGCGGCGGCTTCGACGCATTCTATACGCGCGTGCGCAGCCAGATCGACACGCTTGTGGAAACGGACCCGACCGCGTTCTATTCCTATGACGAATACCTGACAGCGGCCGACACGCTCTATCAGGTCGTGAAGCTGCGCGGTCAGTCCATCGAAGGGCAGCTGGACGGAACGATCCCGTCCACCGAGGAAGAACAGCGAAGCAGCGACGCGCTGGTAGACGCCTCTGCGCTGGATATCAGCGCGATGGGCAGCATGAATACCGGCGGCGGCTTCCAGAACCGGGAGCGCCCCGAAGAAGACTCTGATAAGACGCAGAGCGATGCAGGATCGTCCGATACAGCCGCCGAAGCGGCAAATACGCCGCCCGCAGGTTTTGACCAGTCTCAGCCCGAAAAGGCGAGCGGCTTCTCTCAAAGCGGCGACGGCAATGCGCCCGGAGCCCCGCCTTCTATGGAGGACTTCCCCGGCGGCGATCTGGGCGGCAGCGGCGAAGCCTCCGGCGCAGAACCCCTGCTTCTCTATGGCGCTTCCCTTCTGATGTTCGCCGCCGCCATGCTGTTTGCCGTCTTGTACCGCAGAAGACCGCGGCGTTGAACCCTGCGAATACGCTGGCCGTTCTTATGAAAGGCCGGATATGCGCTCTTTTATAAAGCTTGCCGCCCGCAGGACATTCCTGCGGGCGGCAAGCTATTGATATAACACGCTTATTTTTCACGCTTCAGCGCGCCGATCGCATCAATTGCGACTGCAACAAGCACGATCGCGCCGAGGATGATTTTTTCCCAGTAGGAGGAGATGCCCATCAGACCGATGGTAAACGAGATCGTGCTGATCAGAAGCGCGCCGAAAATCGTACCGACAACGCCGCCAATGCCGCCGTTCATGGCTGTACCGCCGAGAACCGCCGCCGTGATCGAGGTCATCGACCACGTTTCGCCCAGCTTCACCTGATACGCACCCAGACGGAACACCTGAATCATGCAGGCAATCGCGCCGATCACACCGGAGAGCGCATAGACCATGATCCGCACCTTCTGCACCTTCACGCCGACGATCTTCGCCGCGCTGTCGTTGCCGCCGATGGCATAGATGTGCCGGCCGAACGCCGTGTATTTAAGTACGATCGCCAGCACAACACACAAAAGCACCGCCACGATCAGGGGATACGGCACAACGCCGCCGATGTCCTTCTGTCCGATCCATGTGACAGAGGCCGGAATATTGGTAATGGGCATACCCTCGGTAATGACATAGATGATGCCGCGGAAAATATTATCGGCCGCCATCGTCACAATGAACGCATTCAGATTCAGCCGCGTAATGATAAACCCGTTGAGCGAGCCCAGAAAGAATGCGATCACAAGTCCCGCCAGAATCGCAAGCGGCGCAGGGATGCTGTATTTTGTCAGCAGATAGGACACGAACATGCTGGTCAGCGCACCGTTTGATGCGATCGACAGGTCGATGCCGTTATTCAGCAGACACAGCGTCTGGCCGAAGCCAATGATCATATAGAACGCAGACTGCCGGGAAAAGGTCAGGATGTTGTACACCGTGGAAGAAAAGCTCGTGAACAGCAATTTCAAGTTCGACCCGAACAAAAAGACCGTGACCTACGGCGAAAAGGACTTCATCCATGCAGCCATCGACGCGGCAGAAGGCAGCACCGTGACGTATGCCAGCAAAGATAAAACCGTCGCAGTTGTGGATAGTACCGGCAAGGTACACATTCTCAAGGCAGGCACGACGACCATCACCGCGAGCTCCTCCGAGACGGCAGATTACGCCGAAGCTCATGCAACCTACGAGCTGACGGTCAATCCCAAGACATTGACCAGCGCTGATCTGGAATACGTCAGCGGCGCGATCACCAAGGTCTATGACGGCACAACGGCTGCGCCCGGTATCACCGTGGCCGTAAAGAAGGACTCCCTCGTGGGAGACGACGAGCTTTCCATCACCGGCTCCGCTGCGTACAACAGCGCGAACGTAAGCGAGGCTAACGCAATCATCTTCACCCCCGACGCCATCACGGACGGCAACTACCGCCTGGCGGCGGCCGAAACGCTGACCATCACCGGCGCGAGCATCACGCAGGCAACCCCGGCGTACACGCGTCCCGAAGGTCTGACGGCAGCCTACGGCCAGACGCTGAAAGATGTGAGCCTCGAAAGCCACCCCGGCTGGAGCTGGATGGACGAAACCCAGTCCGTCGGAGACGCTTCGCCCGACAAAAAGACCTTCCAGGCAAGATTCACGCCGGAAGACACCGCGAACTACAAGACGCTCGAGAACATCGGCGTCGAGCTTCTGGTGAACAAGGCCGCGGGCAAGAATCTTTACACGGTCGATCGCTCGCAGAAATACGCGGACACGCAGGAATACACCTTCGAGGCCGATTGGACGGGTCTTCCCGAGGGGCAGAGCTGGACATACAGCGTCAGCGCCGACCCGGCCGCAGCTGTTACCAGCGCGCTGACTTCTGACGGCGCGAAGCTGACCTACCAGATTACCGGTGTCGACGCAGGAAGCACCGTCACCATCACCCTCAAAACCTCCTGCAATAACTACGAGGACTGCACCATCACGATCCCTGTCAAGATCGAAAAGGCCGCGTCCACCGGCGAGCCCAAGTATACCCGCATCGGAAGACGCAACGCAACACTCGAAGACGCCAACCTCACCACCGAGGGCAGCACACTTTTCCCCAACGAGGGCACGCTCGAGTGGATCGATGAAAACGGCAATGTGCTTCCCGCGGATACGAAGGTCGAGGCCAACAAGCGCTACACCTGGCGCTTCACTCCCGACGACACCAACTATGACGTTTTGACCGGCGAGGTCGTGCTCTACCGCGTATCCTCCGGCGGCGGCAGCAGCAGCGGCGTCAACAACACCGTCAAAAAGAACCCGGACAAGGAAGAGGCCAGAGAATTTGTCGACGTTCCGTCCGGCAGCTACTTTGAAGACGCGGTCAACTGGGCAGTCGAAAACGGCATTACAAACGGCACCGGCGAGACGACCTTCAGCCCCGACGCCACCTGCACGAGAGCGCAGATCGTCGCCTTCCTCTGGCGCTCGGAGGACACCCCCGAGGCCGGAAGCAGCAATCCGTTCGCAGACGTCCTCTCCCATGCCTACTACGCGGACGCGGTTCTGTGGGCAGTTGCGGAAGACATCACGAAGGGCACAGGCCGAACGACGTTCAGCCCTGACGCGAATTGCACCAGAGCTCAGATCGTCACCTTCCTCTGGCACTGCAAGAGCAAAAAGTAACGCGCTGAGAACCGGCCGATTCAAAAGCCACCTAAAAACCAAAGCAGCCCCGCTTCCAGATTGGAAGCGGGGCTGTTTTTTGCAGATCATGCAGAATCTTTAAAATCTGTACAGGGGAGACGATGCAGGCATCGCATTTCCCCTGCGCAAATATGGAAGATCCCCGTAGGAATTATCTCATACACGCATTGTGGAAAACTCGCGTTTATGCCTCGTAGCCGGGTTTGCCGAGAAGCCGGAACATGTTTTTCTTATATGCCTCCACGCCGGGCTGGTTGAAGGGGTTGACGCCGGAGATATAGCCGGACACGCCGCAGGCATACTCGAAGAAGTAGATGAGCGCGCCGACGGTTTCCTCGCTGATTTCCGGCAGACGAATTTCCGTCACCGGCACGCCGCCGGAGATATGCGCGGCCTTGGTCGCCTGCATGGCCTTTTCGTTGATATAGCTCATCTCGCGGCCGGCAAGGTAGTTGAGCCCGTCGAGGTTCTCCTCGTCCGACGGAACGGCAACCGACGTTCTGGCCTTGTCAAAGAACACGACCGTCTCTTGCAGCATTCTTCTGCCTTCCTGCATATACTGCCCCATCGAATGAAGATCGGGCGTGAGGTCGACGGAGGCCGGGAAAATGCCGGTCTGGTCCTTGCCCTCGGACTCGCCGTAGAGCTGCTTCCACCACTCGGCCATAAACCGGAACGACGGCTCGTAGGCGGCTAAAATTTCCACATGCTTTCCCGCGCCGGAGAGCTTCTGGCGGCTCATTGCGTACTGCGCCTCGGCGCTCTCAATGCCGCGAGACAGCGCCTCCTCGCGCTCCCTGGCCGCGCCCCGCATGAGCTTTTCGATGTCAATGCCGCTGACCGCGATGGGAAGAAGACCGACCGCCGTCAGAACCGAGTACCGCCCGCCCACATCGTCGGGCACGACGAAGGTTTCGTAGCCTTCCTTAGTAGCCAGCGTCTTGAGCGCGCCCCTGGCCTTGTCGGTCGTGGCGTAAATTCGTTCTCTCGCGCCCTCCTTGCCGTACTTCTTTTCGAGAAGCTCCTTGAAAATGCGGAACGCGATCGCGGGCTCGGTCGTCGTGCCGGACTTGGAAATGACGTTCACGGAGAAATCGCGGCTTCCGATCATCGTGATGATCTCCGACAGCGCGTCGGAGGAGATGCCGTTGCCCGCAAAATAGATATCCGGAGTTCCCTTCGGGAGCATGTTGTAGTTCGGGCTCTTCAGAAGCTCAATGACCGCGCGCGCGCCCAGGTAGCTTCCGCCGATGCCGATGACGACGAGGGCTTTCGAGTCCGACTGAATTTTCTTCGCCGCCTTCTCGATGCGGGCGAACTCGTCCTTGTCGTAATTCACCGGCAGGTCGACCCAGCCAATGAAATCGCTGCCCGCGCCGGAGCCGTCCTTGAGCTGCCGGATGGCGGCAAGCGCCTGTTCCTCGTTTGACACATCGGGCGTAAATTCCTTCGCGCCGCTCAAATCTACTCGTACCATAGTATTACCTCCTATATGGGTTTCAAAAGCACTCTTTCAGAGCTTTTTAGGCTGCCTCAGTTATTGTGCGTCTTTGTGGAGCATGGCCGCGCCGATCATGCCGGCATCGTTGCCGAGCTCCGCCGGGACGAGCTTTCCGTGCGTTTTATAGAAGCACTTGCCCGTCGTCTGCTCGCGCAGCGGAGCAAAGAGGAACTCTCCCGCGCCGCACACGCCGCCGCCGATGGCGATGACCTCGGGGTCGAGCAGATTATAAATAGAAGCGCAGGCGGAGGACAGGCTGTCGATATAGTGATCGAACACGGCCTTTGCCGCTTCGTCGCCCTCTTTTGCGCAGTCGATGATGAGCTTTGCGTCCACGTTCTCCGGCTTTCCCGCCGCGCGCGAAGCAATGAGGCTCTCGGGGCGCTGCTGCATCGCGCGTCTTCCGTCTCGTGCCAGCGCGCTTGCCGCGCAATAGGCCTCCATGCAGCCGTCGTTGCCGCAGGTGCAGTGTTCGCCGCCGTTTACGAGGTACATATGCCCGAGCTCCACGCCCTGGTTCATGCCGCCGTTAAACATATGGCCGCCTAAAATGATGCCGCCGCCAAGACCCGTGCCGAGGGTGAAAAGAACCGCCGTCTTGCACCCGCGGAACGCGCCCGCGTAGAGCTCGGCCAACGCCGCGCCGTTCGCGTCGTTGGCCAGATACACCGGAATCTCCCCGAACGCCTTTTGCGCAAGCGCCTTCAAGGGCACATCGTGGAAGCCCAGATTGTACGCGTCGATCACGCGCTCGCCCTTCTGGTCGATGCTGCCGGGAACGACAATGCCGACGCTCTCCAGCTCCTGCCGCGTGATATTCTCCTTGCGCAGAAGCTCGCCTACCGCGTCTTCGATCGCCTTGACCACGTGCTCCGCGCCGTCGTGCGGGAAGCGGACGCTGCATGTCTGCACCAGCTCCATCGCCTCATTCACGAGGCCTACCTTAATATTCGTTCCGCCGATGTCCACACCGATCTGATACATCTTATCCTCCTTCCGCCGGTTCAGTCCGCGTCATGCAGATCGAACAGCTTCATGAAATTACCATACAGAATTTTTTCGTTCACGTCGTCTCCCAGCCCCAGCGCCAAAAACCGCGCCAGTTCCTCCTTGGGCGACCACATCGGAAAATCCGTCCCGAACAAGAACCGCTCCGGGCCGAGTCGATCCAGCATCCGCAGAACCATCTCGCGCGGAATCATCGGGATCGTGCTCGACGTGTCATACAATACCCCCTCCGGCATCGGACATTCATACGAATGCTCCCACGCGAGCCAGCCGCCGAAGTGCGCGGCAATGACCTGCAAATCGGGAACCTGCCGCAGAAGGTTCAAAAGCCGCTCGGGCGTGGAATAGTCGTACCGGTTATCTCCCATGTGGAACAGAACCGGCAGCCCCAGCCGAGCTGCCTTCCGGTAGACCGGAATGCCGCACGGCTCGTCGATGGGCACCTTCTGAAAATCCGGATGCACCTTGAGCCCCCGGATCCCGAGCGCCTTCGCCCGCTCAAGCTCCTCCTCCGCGCCATCCATGCCGGGGAAGATCGACCCGAACGCGATCGCGCCCGGCACGTCCTTCGCCGCCTGCGGCAGAAAATCGTTGATGCTGCGCACCTGATGCGCGCTCGTCGCGGAGTTGCTCATGACAAAGCGCGTGATCCCGGCCTCGTGCTCGAATCGCACCATGTTTTCCGCTGTCGCCGGATGGCAGGCGACGTCCATGCCGCCGTAAAACGCGCTGATGGAGGCCGGCGCCTTGTCGGCCAGCTTCTCCGGGAAGATATGCGCGTGAATGTCCGCTACCTTCATCATTTGTTCCTCTGTCTCTCCGGCGCGCAGGTTCCCGCGCCTTTTTCGATGCAATATTATACCACGCAACCGAACACCTTACAAGTATCCAAGCGTCCAAATTCCAACGCTAAACTCCTAAGAAACCGGTAAAAATCCCCGAATGCGCCGCATCCGGGGATTTTGCCGTTATAGAATCTTTCGGCCGGAGACGAATTTCGCCGCGATATTGCGCTCGTCTGCCAGATACACCATGCGCTCGAGCCGCGCGCGCGGAGAAAGCGGCTGCGGGTGCTCCAGGCTCTCATCGTCCAGCACGACCGCGTCGAGCTCGAAGCCATCGAGGAACGAGCCGACCTTGCCGAAGAACTGGCCGCCGCCCATCGTGGCAAGATAGAACGCGCGTTCAAAGCTCAGCGGCTTCACGTTCTGATCGAGAAGCCTCCACCGGAGCTTAGACGCCTGAATGGCGTGCATCATGGCTTTTAACATGCTCTCATGGCTGCCGCCCGCAACGTCGGTCGCCAGACCCACATGCAGGCCTCTGTCAAGAAACTGATTGACCGGCGCGACGCCGGAGGCAAGGTTCATGTTCGATTCCGGCGAGTGCGCAATGTAGACGCCCCTTTTCAGCATCAGCTCCTGCTCAGCCTCGCCCGAATGCACGCAGTGCGCCATGATGCAGGGGTACGAGCCGCCGAACATGCCGAACTGGTCATACGCGTCGCCGTAGAACTTAGACCTTGGGCAGAGCTCCCGCACCCAGTCAATTTCGCCGAGATTTTCGGACAGGTGGCTTTGCACCGGCAGATCGTATTTTGTGCGCAGACGGGAAAGGGCATACATGAGATCGTCCGTACACGACGGAATGAAGCGCGGCGTTAAAATCGGCTTCGTGCGCGTAAAGCGCTCGCGCGACTGCAAGACCCAGCTTTCCGTGTCCCGGATGGCCTGATTCGTCGAAATCTCGCGAAGATAGGCCGGGCAGTTGCGGTTCATGTTGACCTTGCCGACGTAGGTGTCCAGTCCCGCGTCCTCCAATTTCTGCATGAGAAGAAGCGTCGCGGGAAGATGGAGCGTCGCGAAAATGCACGCGCGCGTGGTCATGCTGCGCGTGAGTCTTGCTACAAAGCTCTCATAGGCCGTTTCGGCATAGGAAAGGTCTTCGTATTTTGCCTCCTCGGGGAAGGTATAGGTATTCAGCCAGTCCAAGAGCTCCAAATCCATGCCGAGGCCGCGGAAGGAAAACTGCGGCGCATGCAGATGCAGATCCGTCATGCCGGGGATGATGAGCTTTCCCGTGTAGTCGAGCACGTCGAGGTTTTTGAAGCGCTCAGGCTTCTGCCGGAACACGCCCGCCGCCTTGCCGTTTCGGCAGAGGAGCCAGCCGTCGTCTAATATTTCAATGGTATCGGGGCTGCTGCTGTATAAAAGTGTTCCTCGCAGGAAGAACGGTTCGTGCATGAATAATCCCTCTTTCAAAGCCCCGCGCAGCCATTGCCAGCCGCACGGACATCGTCGTTACGCGTCTATCATATCATGTTTCCCGCCCGTTTTCCACGCCGGTCTTTCGTCAAACTTCACGAAATCCGCCCCTATCGCTTGCGCAAAAGGGAGAGCGGCGCAAAAAGCTAAAAATTATTTAGTTTCGTTGTGAAAGGCGTACAGCGTCGTCGAATGAAGCCACGTCAACTTGGACAATTTGAACAGCCCGTTTGCGTGCAGAATTTACAAGAACCCGAAAAAACTAAAAATTTGTTAGGTCAACATGGCCGAATTCCCGTAAAACCGTACAAAAGCTAATTATTTTTTTGAAAGGGGATTGCATTCTTTGCATAAATCATGTAAAATAGAGGCACTTGAACGGCATGCAAAAAAGTTTTTCTGCTTTGCGTGAACGTCAATGCATCCACAAAATATTTAGGAGGAATCGCTGAAATGAAAAAGATCATTGCCCTGCTTCTGGCGCTGGTTATGGTTTTTGCGCTGGTAGCCTGTGCGGCTAAGTCCGAGGCTCCCGCCGAGGAAACCAAGACCGAAACCGCTGCCACCGAAACCGCAACCGAGGAAAAGACCGAGGAAGCGACCGAAGAGCCCGCCGCCGAGACGGCTGCTCCCGCTGACTTCAAGGTTGGCTTCATCATGCTCCATGATGAAAACTCCACCTACGACCTGAACTTCATCAACGGCGCAAAGGAAGCCGCTGAGGCTCTGGGCGTGGAATACGTCATCAAGACGAACGTTCCCGAAGGTCAGGAATGCTACGACGCCGCTGCTGATCTGGCTGACGCCGGCTGCAACATCGTCTTCGCCGACTCCTTCGGCCATGAGGACTACATGATCCAGGCCGCCAAGGAATTCCCGGATGTCCAGTTCTGCCACTCCACCGGCACGAAGGCGCACACCGAGAACCTCGCCAACTATCATAACGCGTTCGCTTCCATCTACGAAGGCCGTTACCTCGCCGGTATCGTTGCAGGCATGAAGCTCAACGAGATGATCGAGGCTGGTCAGTTCACTGCGGAAGAGGCCAAGATCGGCTACGTCGGCGCTTTCACCTACGCCGAGGTTATCTCCGGCTACACCTCCTTCTTCCTGGGCGCTCGCTCCGTCTGCCCGACCGCCACGATGGAAGTCACCTTCACCGGCAGCTGGTACGACGAGACCGCTGAGAAGGAAGGCGCACAGAAGCTCATCAACAACGGCTGCAAGCTCATCAGCCAGCATGCTGACTCCATGGGCGCTCCGACCGCCTGCGAGACTGCCGGTGTCCCCGACGTTTCCTACAACGGCTCGACCAAGGCTGCCTGCCCGAACACCTACCTCGTTTCTTCCCGTATCGACTGGGCTCCGTACTACAAGTACGCCATCACCGCTGCGATGAACGGCGAAGCGATCGACGCTGACTGGACCGGCACCCTTGCCACCGGCTCCGTCGTTCTGACCGAGCTCAACGAGAACGTTGTTGCCGCCGGCACCGCCGAGGCTGTTGAGGCCGCAAAGGCTGAGCTCGAGGCCGGTACCCGCCATGTCTACGACGTGACCACCTTCACCGTTGACGGCGAGCAGCTCACCTCTTCGATGGCTGACGTTGACACCGATCCCGACTACACGCCCGACACCGAGGCGATCGTGGACGGCTACTTCTCAGAGTCCACCTTCCGTTCGGCTCCGTACTTCCAGCTGAACATCGACGGCATCACGCTGCTCGACACCGCATTCTAATTAAACTTCTTGCAATCCAAATCGGGCTGCCTTCGGGCAGCCCGATTGTCTATTGGAAAACATGACAAATTTTTTGATGAACTTAAAAAATTTTTGGTCATATTATTTACATTTTGCGTTTGGTATGGTAGAATACATGTGTACTTACAATAAACGGGAGATGATTTTCCTCCCACAAAGAAAGGGTGACCGCCTTGGGATCTGAATGCGCAGTTAGGATGGAGAATATTACAAAGCGGTTTGGTAAGGTAACGGCAAACAATGCCGTTAACCTGGAGCTGCACGAGGGCGAGATCCTGTCTTTGCTCGGCGAAAACGGCAGCGGCAAAACGACGCTGATGAACATGCTCTCCGGCATCTACTTCCCCGATGAGGGACAAATCTACATTCACGGACAGCCCGTAACCATCGGCTCTCCGAAGGACGCCTTTGCCCACGGCATCGGCATGATCCACCAGCACTTCAAGCTCGTCGATGTCTTCACCGCCACGGAAAACATCATCCTCGGTCTGGACGAGCCCGGCCGGATGAACATTCCCGAGGCGACCCGGAAGGTCAAGGAGATCTGTGACAAATACGGCTTCGACATCGACCCCAACCAGAAAATTTACGACATGTCCGTCTCGCAGAAGCAGACGGTTGAGATTGTCAAGGTGCTCTATCGCGGCGCGGATATCCTCATCCTCGACGAGCCGACCGCGGTTCTGACCCCGCAGGAAACGGACAAGCTCTTCCAGATCATGCGCAACATGAAGGCAGACGGCAAGTCGCTCATCATCATCACGCACAAGCTCCACGAGGTGCTCGATGTCTCCGACCGTGTCGCGGTTCTGAGAAAGGGCGAGTATATCGGAGACGTTCTCACCAAGGACGCCGACCAGCAGTCTCTGACCGACATGATGGTCGGCCACGCGGTCGCGCTGAACATCGACCGTCCGGAGCCCGTGAACGTAGAGCCGAGACTGGTCATCGAAGGCCTCACCGCCTACGATGAGCTTGGCGTCAAGCGGCTCGACGACGTGTCGTTTACGATCAATTCCGGCGAAGTCCTCGGCATCGCGGGCATCGCAGGCAGCGGCCAGAGAGAGCTTCTTGAGTCCATCGCGGGTCTTTACCCCGTGGCCGAAGGCTCCGTCAAGTATTACGCCCCCGGCGAGAGCACGCCGAAGGAGCTCGTGGGCTTAGACCCCATGAACATCCGCAAAAACGGCATTGCCATGTCGTTCGTCCCCGAAGACCGTCTGGGCATGGGTCTGGTCGGCTCGATGGGCATGACGGGCAACATGATGCTCCGTTCGTGGCGCAAGGGCGCAAGCATCTTCCTGAACCGCAAGGACCCCGAGGAGCTCGCGAACCGCATCTGGAATGAGCTCGGCGTCGTCACGCCCAGCACGAACTTCCCCGTCCGCCGCATGTCCGGCGGCAACGTGCAGAAGGTTCTGGTCGGCCGTGAGATCGCGCAGTCCCCTGCCGTTCTGATGACCGCCTACGCCGTGCGCGGCCTCGATATCAACACATCCTATACCATTTATAATCTGCTGACCGAGCAGAAGATGCGCGGCGTCGCCGTTGTGTATGTCGGCGAAGACCTCGACGTTCTTCTCGAGCTGTGCGACCGGATCGTTGTTCTGTGCGGCGGTCAGGTTTCCGGCGTGGTCGACGCGAGAACTACCGACAAGCGTCAGATCGGCAGCCTCATGACCCTCGTGAGAGGAGGAAAAGTCGATGCATAAACAGTCCCTCTTCCATATCTCCAAGCGCGACGCGCTTCCCTGGTACCAGCGGGTGCTCATCCGCGGCGGCGCAATCATCCTGGCGCTCATCGTCTGCGCGCTCGTCACGATGCTCCTCACGGGCGAAAACCCCATCAGCATCTACGGCACCATCTTCTACGGCGCGTTCGGTACCGCCCGTAAATCCTGGGTCACGTTCCAGAACCTCGCCGTTCTGCTCGGCATCTCCCTCGCCGTTACCCCCGCGTTTAAAATGCGCTTCTGGAACATCGGCGCGGAGGGTCAGGTGCTCATCGGCTGTCTTGCGACCGCGGCATGTATGATCTGCCTCGGTGACAAGCTCCCGAACGTCGTTCTGATCCTCGTCATGCTCGCCGCGGCTCTGGCTGCGGGCGCTCTGTGGGGCTTCCTGCCGTCTTTCTTCAAGGCGAAGTGGAACACCAACGAGACGCTTTTCACCCTCATGATGAACTACATCGCGACCCAGCTCGCCGCGTTCTTCATCATCATCTGGGAAGTGCCGAAGGGCGCGGGCAAGATCGGCATCATCAACCAGAACTCCGAGGCCGGCTGGCTTCCCGTCCTCGGCGGCAAGCAGTATCTGCTGACCATTCTGGTCGTTGCGGTCATGACCATCCTCATGTATGTGTATCTCACCTACAGCAAGCACGGCTATGAGATCGCCGTCGTCGGCGAGAGCCAGCGCACCGCAAGTTACGCGGGCATCAAGGTCGAGCGCGTCATCATCCGCACGATGGTGCTCTCCGGCGCGGTCTGCGGCCTGATGGGTCTTCTCCTGACGGCAGGCACCGACCACACCCTCACCACCACCATCGTCGGCGGACGCGGCTTCACGGCGGTCATGGTTTCGTGGCTTGCGAAGTTCAACCCCATCGTCATGGTCTTTACGAGCCTTCTTCTCGTCGTCCTCAGCCGAGGCGCGAGCGAAATTTCCAGCGTATTCTCCCTCAACCATTCCTTCGCCGACATTCTGACCGGTATCATCCTGTTCTTCATCATCGGCAGCGAGTTCTTCCTTACTTATAAGGTCAGTCTGCGCACGAGCAAAAAGGAGGCGTAAGAGATGTTTGATTTTGCTTCGTTCCTTCCGCGCGCCGTCATGCAGGGCATTCCCCTTCTCTACGGCAGCACCGGTGAGATTCTCACCGAAAAATCCGGCAACCTGAACCTCGGTATCCCGGGCGTCATGTATGTCGGCGGTATCTGCGGCGTAATTGGCGCGTTCTTCTATGAGCAGGCCGTCCCCGCCGCCGAAATGAGCGCGCTGGCAGCCATCGGCATTCCGATGCTGTGCTCGCTGGCAGGCTCTTTGCTCATGGGTCTTATCTACTGCCTGCTGACGGTCACGCT
>CAKUNY010000015.1 GCA_934668605.1 uncultured Oscillospiraceae bacterium
GAGTTCTTCAACGAGCATCCCGACAAGTTTGACCCGCGCGAGTATCTCAAGCCCGCCCGTGCCAACATCAAGGAGCTTGTCCGCCACAAGCTGCGCGACGTCCTCGGCTGCGCAGGCAAGGCTTAATCGAATCGTACCCCCAAAGCGACCCGGATCTCCGGGTCGCTTTTTTCGCAGGTTCTCTTGATATTATGGCGCGTTTGGACTAAAATAATCAAAAGAACGTCAAAATACGTCGGGAGGCGGTTTTAGAATGGACTATGTAAAAGAATCGAAGGCGCTCGGCTTTACGGACGCGGCCTTGATGCCGGTATCAAGGCTTGTGATCGTGCCGGAATACCGTGTGTTCTGCGAGGAAAATCTCTGTGGGAACTACAATGTGCTGCCCGCATGTCCGCCCGCGAGCGGGACGGTCGAAGAAATGACGGCGCGCGTGCGGCAGTATGAGACGGCGCTTGTTCTCATGATCGAGCACACGCCGAAGGACTATAACGACCATCAGGAGCAGAAGGCCGCCAAGCGCCATCAGAACGAGCTGACCGAACGGCTCATCGATCTCATGCACGAAAACGGCACGACGGACACGCTCATGATGGGCGCGGGGCCTTGGAAAACGGCGTCGTGCATGTCGGCCTACTGCGTGAACGCGCAGAAGATGGCGGATTTTGTGGGTATGAAGTGCTGGGAAAATGACGGAAAAATCCGCTATTTCTCGCTCGTTCTGTTCTGAGCGCTTGATTTGCAGGCCGCTTTGCGGTACAATCAGGAAAAGACGGCGCGCACCTTGCGCGAAGGAAAAACAGGAGAGGTAATACGATGGATTTCAAGGATATCGAATTGCAGATCTGCCCGCACTGCGGCGGAGACGGCATTTTAGAGGATGAAAACGGCTGGTGCTGCTACGTGACGTGTATGGACTGCGGCGCGCATACCGCGCAGGTCGACTACAACACGCCCGAGGAGCGCCTGGATGCGGCCAAACGTGCCGCCACGCTCTGGAACATCGGCAAGGTCGTCTCGAGCCATCCGGGCGAATAACCAAATACACGCAAAAATCCCGTCAGCGAATGAATTTCGTTGACGGGATTTCTTTTTTTATTAGCCTGCCGCGCTCTGAGAATTGCCCTCGAAGGTTTCGATGCGGCGGATCTTGCCGCCGATGGCGGAGAATTTGCCGATGATGTCTTCATAGCCGCGCTCGATATAGTGCGCGTCCTCGATCGTCGTCGTACCGTCGGCACACAGCGCCGCGATCACCATTGCCGCGCCCGCGCGAAGGTCGCACGCGCGCACCTCGCAGCCATGCAGCTGCGTCACGCCGTCAATGACTGCGGTCTTGCTCTCGACCTGAATGCTCGCGCCCATGCGGTTGAGCTCGGCGGTGTAGCGGAAGCGGTTATCGTAAATGCCCTCGGTCACGAGGCTCGTCCCCTCGGCCAGCGCCATGCACACGGCGATCTGCGGCTGCATATCGGTCGGGAAGCCCGGATACGGCATGGTCTTCACGTTCGAGCGGCGAAGCCGGTGGTCGGCCTGCACGCGAATCGCATCGTCATACTCCGTGACCTTCGCACCCATCTCGCGCAGCTTCGCGGTGATGCAGTCGAGGTGCTTCGGAATGACGTTTTCAACCGTCACATCGCCGCCCACGGCAGCGGCCGCCGCCATATAGGTTCCGGCCTCGATCTGGTCGGGAATGATCGTATAGCAGCCGCCGGTGAGCTTTCCCACGCCGCGGACTTTGATCACGTCCGTGCCCGCGCCCGAAACCTTCGCGCCCATTGCGTTCAGGAAGTTCGCGAGATCGACGATATGCGGCTCTTTTGCGCAGTTTTCGATGATCGTCATGCCGCTGCAAAGAACAGCTGCGAGCAGAATGTTCATCGTCGCGCCGACGGAAACAATGTCAAGGTACACATGGCCGCCCTGAAGGCCGCCCTCGGGCGCGTCCGCGCAGACATAGCCGCCCAGTTGCTCGACGCTTGCGCCCATCGCCTCAAAGCCCTTGATGTGCTGGTCGATGGGACGAACGCCAAAGTTGCAGCCGCCGGGCATCGCAACGCGCGCATGGCCGAAGCGTCCGAGCTCGGCACCGATGAGATAATAGGACGCACGGATGCGGCGCACGAGGTCAATGGGCGCCGTTGCGTTCCGCACATGCGAGCAGTCGATCTCGAGCGTGTTTCTGCCGAAGCGGCGGATATTTGCGCCCATGTTTCTTAAAATTTCAAGCAGCAGCCGGACATCTGAGATATCCGGAACATTTTCAATGCGGCAGACGCCGTCGACCAGCAGACTTGCGGGCAGAATCGCGACCGCCGCGTTCTTTGCGCCCGAGATATTGATATGGCCGGAAAGGCGGGTTCCGCCCTGAACGATATATTTAATCAAAGTTCAAATCCCTCGATCAGAAGTATTTCCTGAAAGCTCAGAAGTAACAGTGCCAATTGCTCCATCTGCATGGAAATTTTACTTGCGCACCCCATAAGAATACCACACGCGCGCTGCAATGTAAAGGAAAAATGACAATTCGGGAACAAATTTCTTAATAAATTTTTAAGAAGTTCGACACAAAGCTTCGCGCCCTTACGACACGAGCTGACGCACCTCGCGTGTGATGCCGTTGACGTGGAACAGACCCGCGTCCGTCTCGATCCGCCAGACCGGCACAAAGCGCATCGCACTCGAGGCTGTCTCCGAATGAACGTACCCCTGCTCGCAGGAGAGAATCTCGCTTCCCACCCAGCCGAGGCTGTCGCGGCTGGAAAGAAGACACACCAGAGCGTCCGCGCAGGAGATGCACGCGCTTTCCGACACGCGGACGATCTCGCCCGCCGGATAAAACGTTCCCTCCACGCGCGAAAGGGCGCTGTTGCGATACGTAAACGTGAGTGCGCTTTCAAAGACGGGCACGCCGCAGAGGCTCTGCACCGCCGTTATGCTGTAAACCCCGGCAGCTTCGCGCAGCGGCTCGGAGATGGAGCTGATGTCAAAGTCCATCGAGCGAAGATAGCGCCTGGTTGCGCGCGTCAGATCGTGCGCCTGCGTCGCGCCGTTTAATCTCGCGGTCAGCGCGCCGGAGCGGCTGAGCTCCATCGAGCCGAGCTCGGAGGAAAAGCCTGCAAGCATCCGGGCGGCAGTCTCTTCGGAGACGGCTTTGCTTCCGAGAAGCGCCTGCGCGGCGTTGGACGCGTCCGGATTTTCCAGTTCAATGGCGTAGAGCGTCTGGCTGTCGGGAAGGCTCGATGCGTCCAGCGTCAGGCCATACGAGCTGTAGAGCGCTTCCAGCTTTTCGTGGACATTTCGCTCGGCGCCCGTTCTGGCCGCCTGCGTCGGCACGACTGCCGGCAAAAGCCCCAGAACGCCCAGCAGCAGAATCAGAAGAATCAGATTTTTGATTTTTGAGGCAGACATTGCAGCACCTCCCTACGACCGCCATCCGGCCGTTACGCCGGAGGAGGTGTCGCTGTAGATGAGCCCCAGCTCGCTGCCCGCCGGCAAAATCGCCGCCGCCTGCGCGGGGGGAAGGACGGAAACTGTCTGGGTCGTGAGCGTATACGAGCGCAGAAGAAGCCGCGCCTGCACGACCGACGCGCCGGAGAAGCGGATCTCCGCGCCGTGCCCGCCGGAAGGATAGACGGGAATGCCGTTTAAGAAGTAGTCAAACGTACAGACCGTCTCCGCGCCGTCTTTCTGAAGGCTGGTCAGATACAGCCGCGCGTCGGCAGCAGAGCCCGAGGTCATGGTGGAAAGAAGGCTCCTCGCGCACTCGACGAGATCTGCCTCCTCGCCGGATGCGGCGCGAAAGCGCGTGACCTGTCCGTCGGAGCGAAGCGTGAGCTCTCCCGCGGCGGAGATGGACAGCGTGTAGCCGGTTTCGGTGTAGGTCGTGTTGCTGGCGTCGTCGGTGTAGCGCGCGTCGCCGTAGGGGTTAAAGCCGAGCGTGGCGGCAAGGGTGTCTGAAAAGCGCGCGTCGCAGGGATTTGCCGCCGAGGCCTCGTGGATGGCCGGGGTCTGCCCGGGAAGAAGGCTCAGCGGTTCGAGCGAATCAAAGCGGGACTGCGCGTCTTCAAAGGCGAAGAAGCTGCCGTCCGGCGTACAGCTCTGCAAAAGCTGCTCGAGGCTCTCAGAGGTCATTTGCGTCTGGCAGGAGAAAAGCTCCTTGCCCACGAGATAGAGCGTCGCGCAGGCATCGCCGCAGGATAAAATGAACCAGCGGGAGGATGCGGTAAGCTCTGTGTCCACATGCAGCCACGAGGCGGCAAGCGCGGGCGAAATTTCACCCGGATAGCAGAAGGCAACCGACGTTTTCCCGAGCGCCTCCTGCACGCGAAGCGCGCTTGTCCGCTCCGGAGCTTGGGCAGTTTCGAGCGCCTGCCCGAGCGCTGCGCCGAACTGCTCGAAAGAGGCGTCCAGCGCGGAGAACGAATACTGAAAGCTCGTCCGCCCGGCGGGATTTCGCACCGAGACGGCAACCGGCTGCGCCGCACCCGTGACGCTTCCCGCATCCGCCATCGGCGTATCGGTCAGATCACCCTGCGAAATGCCCAGAAAAGAGGCAAACGGGCGCACGAGAGCCGCCAGCCACGGCGTATCGGTCACGGTCTTGACCGGCAGCGCCAGCACCGTCAGCGCCAGCAGAATCACCGCCAGCAGCGCAATGAGCACGTTTTTCGCGCGCTCCAGCCAGATTTTTCTGCGCATGGTTTGCCTCCTCTCTCAAAAATGTGTGAAATGTTCCGGTTGTGTTCGTAGGGGTCGATGCCCACATCGACCCATTGGGAACCATTGAATTCGCCAAGGATCGCCGTAAAATCAGGTCGTTTTGCCGGGGCGATGTGGGCATCGACCCCTACGCAATGGTTGTTTATGCGCCGTGTAAATCCGTCGTGTAAATTGCCCCAAACGCAATGTTTGCGCGTCACGTAAAAACACAAAGCCTATTTTTCGGGCGGGGCGGCGGGGAGGGTGATGCGTACGTCGGTGCCCTCGCCGTAGACGGAGTCGATCTTGATCTCGCCCTTGTGCTGCGAGAGAATTTCGCGGGCGATCGAAAGGCCAAGACCCGTGCCGCCCGATTCGCGGCTTCTTGCCTTATCGACGCGGTAGAACCGCTCAAAAAGGCGCGGCAGGTCTTTTTCGGGGATGCCGATGCCGTTATCCGTCACGCGGACGAAGACGGACTTGCCGCTTGAGCCCGCGTAGATTTCGATTTTGCCGCCGTCGGGGGTATACTTGATGGCATTCGAGACGATGTTCATGACCACCTGCTCGATGCGCTCGCGGTCGCCGAGCACGTCCGGGATATTATCTTCGCAGTGGAAGCTGATTTTGTGGTGGTGGTTCTGCTCGGCGTTCAGGCGCGCGGCCTCGTAGACGTTGGAAATGGCCTTCGCGAACGAGAACCGGGAGATGTTCATCTCCATCTTGCCGTAGTCGATCTTGCTGAGTGTCAGAAGATCCTGCACGATGCGGGTCATGCGGTCGGCTTCGTTGATGATAACGCCCATGAAATTATCGTGTAGCTCGCGCGGAAGCTCATCTCCTGCGGAGACGATCGTCTCGGCGTAGGATTTGATATTGGTAAGGGGCGTCCGGAGCTCGTGCGACACATTCGCGACAAACTCGCGCCGCGACTGCTCGCTTTTTCGCTGCTCGGTCACGTCGTGGATGACGACCAGCGCGCCGCCCTGCGTCTGGTCAGACGAGAACGGAGCCATGAAAAGCTCCAGCTCGCGGTCGCCCGCCGTCTTCTGCGCCTCTAGATACTGCGGGCGCTTTAAGGTCAGAAGCGTGTCGAGCTCGGCCTGATCGGAGAACAGCTCATCAAACGTTGTTGTCGGGTCGAGCGGCCGCGCCAGCATCTGCGTTGCCGCAGGGTTGCAGTGAATTAAGTTCCCCGAGGCCGAGAAGGCGACGACGCCGTCTGTCATGTGGAGAAACAGCGTTGAGAGCTTGTTTCGCTCGTTTTCGGCCTCCGAGATCGTGTCCTGCAAGACCTTGGCCATGTGGTTGAAGTTCCGCGTCAGAACGCCAATTTCATCCTGACCCTCTACTTCAATGCGCTGGGAAAAATCGCCCGCCGCAACCTGCCGCGTGCCAAGCGTGAGCGCGCGGATCGGCGTAATGAGGATCTGGGCGAGGAGGAACGATAAGACCACGCAGATCACAAGGCCGAGGCCAAGGGCGCTTAAAATGATCGAGAAGAGCTCTCCTGTGAGCGCGTCGACCGTGGCGCGGCTGTCTAAAATATAGACGATGTATGTGCCGTTGGTTGAAACGATCGGGACGGCCAAGTCCATATATGAGCTTGTGATCGAGCCCTCCTGCCCGACTTCGCCGTTCATCGCGGTGAGCAAATTCGCCGTCATGGAGACGGTTGTCTCCTGGTTGGAGCTTGCGAGGACGTTTCCGGTTTCATCTAAAATATAGACGTTCCGCGTCGCAATGTCGATGCCGAGCCCGGCCTGCGCCATCAAAAGCTCTTTCATCCGCTCGGGCGCGCTTTGCTCCTGCGCGGGGATGGTTTGCAGCTGCCCGATGAACTCGGGCGAGAACGTTTTCTCCATCTGCTCATAGAACTGGGAGATATAGAAGTTGCCGACGCCGTTGATCAGAAACGCGCCGATCACACACATCAGGGCCAGAATCAGAATGACCATGATCATGACCAGCTTTGTGCGCAGAGATCGCATCGTTCCGCCCTCCTCTCAAGATTTCAAATGTATCGTTCCGACGTTTTACGGTGCAAAGTAATAGCCCGCGCCGCGCTTGGTCAAAATATACTGCGGCTTGCCGGGGTCTGCCTCGATCTTCTCGCGCAGACGGCGCACGGTCACGTCCACGGTGCGCATGTCTCCGAAGTAATCGTAGTTCCAGACCTTCTGCATGAGATCTTCGCGCGTGAATACCTTGCCGCGCTCGCGCAGAAGATGCAGAAGCAGATCGTATTCCTTCTGCGTCAGGTCGACCGGCTCGCCGTTTTTCGTGACGGAGAACGTCGACGGCTCAATGACGAGCTCGCCTGCTTTTAAAAGCGTCCCGACCGAGGCTCTCGCGTCCAGATCGAGGCTTCTTCTTCGGATATTTGCCCGCACGCGCGCCATGAGCTCGCGCATGGAAAAGGGCTTTGTCATATAGTCGTCCGCCCCGGCCTCCAGACCGAAGACCTTGTCCGTTTCCTCTTCTCGCGCGGTGAGCATGATGATGGGAACGGTGCTTCCCGCGTCTCTTAAATTCTGGCAGATCTCAAAGCCGTTCATCTTGGGGAGCATCACGTCGAGCAGGATCAGATCCGGGTCTTTTGTCCGCGCCAGCTCGAGCCCCAGCTCGCCGTCGAGCGCCTCGAGCGTATCATAGCCCTCGCGCATGAGGTTGAATTTCAGAATTTCCACGATCGCCCGTTCGTCCTCGACGATCAGAATGCGCTTTTTTTCTTCCATTTGGAGCCTTCCTCCTTTTTATGTCGCGCGCCGAAGCGCCTTAGGATAGTGATTTTTGAGAACCCTGCCGTCGCCCTTCGCCCAGCCGAGGCTCAAGACCTCGACCTGTACCAGCGTCCAGCCCTTTTCCCCGCACGGCAGAACGTCCCCGGCGAGATAGCGGCGAATTTCTTCGCTCGCTTCCGAAAACGTTACGGCGTTCGGAAAGGCTTCCTGCCACAGCGCCCACGCGTGCGCGGGCTCGAAGCGGTTTTTGCGCACCTCGCCGAGCTCAAGCCCCGCGCGCAGAACATGCAGTCCCTTGAGACTTGGCAAGCTTTCGGGCGCGAGATAGACGGTCTGGCCAAATAAAATGGGCTTCCCTTCCGGCATGGCCGCGCCCGTCTCCCGGCAGAAATCCGAGAGCTCTTTGGGGAGCTTTGCGGCGGGCTCTGATGCGAGATCCGCGCCCGCGCCGTCCCCCGCCTTATGAAGCACCGCGCAGTAGTGCCCCTCGCCGAGGAGCTTATGCGGCCAGAGACGAAACGTCTTTTCTAACCCCGGCGCGGGATGCTCGATCCAGTCCGGCTGGCCTGGCGAGAACCACGGCACGTTTCTTTCTTCCACGGAAAAGTCCGGGTGCGTCTTTAAAAACTCGCTGACGCTTCCCTCGTTTTCCTCCGGGGAGAACGTGCAGGTGGAGTAGACGAGCCGTCCGCCCGGGCGGAGCATGACGGACGCGGAGTGCAGAATTTCCGCCTGCCGCCGCGCGCACATCCAAACGGTTTCCTCCGACCAGTCCGTGACGGCGGCCTCTTCCTTTCGGAACATGCCCTCGCCGGAGCACGGCGCGTCGACAAGGATTTTATCAAAGCAGCCTGCAAACCGCGCCTCCAGCCGCTGCGGATGCTCATTCAGAACCAAGGCGTTCGCGATGCCGAGGCGCTCGATGTTCGACGCGAGAATTTTCGCGCGCTTGGGATTTATCTCATTGCAGACGAGAATCCCCTGCCCCTGCATCTTCCCTGCCAGCTGCGTGGATTTTCCGCCCGGCGCGGCGCACAGGTCGAGCACCCGCTCACCCGGCTTCGGGTCAAGCAGCGCTGCGGGCGCCATCGCGCTGGCCTCCTGCAAATAGTAAAGCCCCGCCTCGTGATACGCCGATTTTCCCGGGCGCGTCTCCGGGTCATAATAATACCCGCAGGACTCCCACGGCACGGGCGTAAGCGAAAATGCGGACAGATCGGGAATCGAATGCCCTTTCAGGGGGTTCAGCCGCAGCCCGACCGCGCGAGGCCGGGAAAAGCTCGCGGAGAATGCGTCGTAATCTTCTCCCAACAGCCGCCGCATCCGCAATGTAAACTGTTCCGGAATCAAGCCCGTCCCTCCCCGCGTTCGAAATAGTCATACAAATTTATTATACTGCATCCGGCGCAAAATGAAAAGAACCGATTTTGCCGCGCGCGCAAAAAGAGACTGTAGCGATGTCCTTTTCGCTACAGCCTCTGTGCTGTTTTTATGTTACGCGTGCTTCAGCTTCTCGATTTCGCGGCTGTGTTGACGAACGATGGTATGCAGGAACGCGACCTCTTCCTCCAAATTTTCAAACCGCTCTCTCGGAATCTGCGTTTCCTGCAAGCTCTGAATGCCCTCGGCGAGCAGCTGGAACTTCGGCTCGAAGTAGGACTCCATCAACGCCGCCGCGCCCTGCATGGTGCGCTGTTCAGATTCCTTGATAGCCCCCATGGTACGTTGCTCGGATTCTTTGAGCTTGGAATCGATCAGCTGCGATGTCCGCTGCTCGGACTCCTGAAGCTTGGAATCGATCAGCTGTGCAATAGCCTGTAAATCTCTTTCGTCTAACATGTTCTCTCACCTCATGCTTCCATTATACGGCTTTTTCGGCGGTTGTCAATCCGCTTCCGCGCGATTTCCCAACCGGGCTCGTAGGGGGCGATTGAGCACATCGCCCCATTGGGAAGTTACGAATTCGCCGGGGATCTCTGTATCATCGGATTTACGCACCGGGTCGATGTGGGCATCGACCCCTACGCAAATTTGGAAAATTTCCGAAAATCCGTCCGTACGCGCGTTCCGGGAAATTTACCGGGTAAAGAATCGATGAAGCATGGCCGCGGCCTCGGCTCTGGTGGTTCCATCCTGCGGGTTCAGGCGGAAGTTATCGCCGCGCAAAATCGCCTCGGCGGCTGCCCACTGCACGGCGGGAAGCGCCGTCTCGCTTACTGCGCCCGCGTCCGTATAGCGGGAGAGGTCGGCGCGCTCGATGGCCTGCTTGCCGAGGTACTGCGCGTAACGATACAAAATCAGCGCGAACTCTTCGCGGGAGATGGCCTCCTCGGGGTTTTTCCCATCGGAAATGCCGTTTTTCGCCGCCCAGTCGCAGCCTGTCTGATACCACGGGGTGCCCTTGGTATGGACCCCGTCGTGCCGCGCGAGGATGGTCAGCAGCATGCCGCGCGTGAAGCTATCCTTGGGCGAAAACTTGTCGTAGGCCGTGCCGGTGATCAACCCCCGGTCGTAGGCGTACATTACATCGTTATAGAACCAGTCAATCGCGCGCACGTCGCGGAAGGGGTTGTCGTCCCCTGCCAGCAGAAGCGCGCCCGCCGCCAGCGCGGGGAACGAATCCGTCTCTTCGGGTTCCTCCGGCGCTTTTTCCCAGCGCGCATTGAGCGTGATCGTCCGATCCTGCTGCACTTTGATCATGTCAACGTTCCATTTTTGATCAAACATAAACGACGTTCCGCCAACCGAATCTGTGTACCAGCCGGTGAGGACGTAGCCGTCTTTTGTGGGGAGGGGCTTCGGCGGGGCAATGAGCGCTAAATGCTCAGGCGTACGATTTGCGACGGCTTTTGCCGTGACAGTTTCCGAGGTGCCGCCGTTTGCGTTAAAAATGCCGCCGTTGGCGTGAAAAATTACGTTCATGCTTACCGTGCCCTCGGCAAACTGAGACGCCACGCTGGTATCGAAGAACATGCCCGCCCAAATATTGTTCGTGCTTCCGTTGCTACCAGCGGCCTGTACATTTTTGTAAAAAACACCGCCAAATACATTGCTCTGGCCGGCTCCGCAGAGAAACTTTGCGTCTTCGTGGAACACGCCGCCATATACAGTTGCGCTGTTGCACCCCGCAGTGTTTACCGTGTTGTAAAACGTCCCGCCATTGACCACAACCGCGTCGGTACTGCTGCGCGTTGTTATTTTCCCGTAAAAGGAGCCGCCATAAATGTAGCAGTCATCATCCGGCACGAGCATGACTTTTTGCAGGAACTTCGCATCGCCGCTGATGGATCCGTTCAGCTCTGCCAGGCAGTTAATCGTACCTCCGCCGGTCAGGTTTGTCTCCTTTCTGTTATGAACTACCAGTTGTCCGCCGGAGATGGTGTGCCCGGCCATATCGATTGTGACCTTGTTAGTGTAATAGGGAATTGTCAGCGTCTCATTTTTGCCGAGCGTAATGTCGCCGGTCAGTGTGATGTGCGGTGCTTTTTTATCGAGCAAGCTTTGCAGTTCTTCCGCCGTACCGGCTGTGTTCGCGTCGTCCGCCAGCGCGACGGTCGGCAGCAGCGAGAGCGCCAGCGCGAGAAGCAGCAGGGCGCAGAGCAGTCGTTTTTTCATCATACAGAGTCCTCCATTTTTGATTGGTTGGGTTCGGTTTGGTGTACGTTGGCATGTGTGCCAACAGTATAGCAGAAAAGCGGTGGGCGCACAATAGCTTTGCGGAAATTTTTAAGATTTTCCCGTTACAGAAACATGAGCCCCCGCGCAAAAAGCGGGAGCCCATTTGTAAGATGCGTATTCAGATGGTGATACCGGCCAGATCGAGGATCGTGGGAACATTCTTCTCGGCGCCGATGGCCATGATGTGCACGCCGTCGCACAGGTGTTCTTCCTTGATCTTTGCGATCATCTCGGCGGCCATTTCCATGCCGAGCTTCATCGGAAGACCCTTCACGCCCTTGGCCTTGCCCTCCTCGGCGGCGGCTGCCAGACGGTCGATCATCTCCTGCGGCACGGCGATGCCGGGCACGTTTTCGTTCATGTACCGCGCCATACCCGCGGACTTGAGCGGGATGATACCGGCCATGACGTGGGTTTTGATGCCCGCCGCGTCGACCTGCTCCAAAAAGCGCTTAAAAGCGTCCAGATCAAAAATGCCCTGCGTCTGCACGAAAGCAGCGCCTGCCTCCACCTTCTGGCGGAGCTTGTTGATCTGAAGGAAAATCGGGTCGTAAACCGGGGTGACGGATGCGCCCTTGTAGAGCTTCGGCGCGCCGCCCGCGATTTCGTTGCCGCCGCAGTCGCAGTTCGTTTCTTCCATGCGCGAGAGCATGTTCAAAATGCCAACGGAATCCAGATCATACACCGGCTTTGCGTCCTTGCAGTCGCCGACGACGGGATGGTCACCCGTGAGCGCGAGAACGGAATCAATGCCGAAGCTTGCCGCAGAAAGAACGTCTGCCATAATGGCCATGCGGTTGCGGTCGCGGCCGGTCATCTGGAGGATCGGCTCCACGCCCGCGTTTTTAAGCGCGATGCAAAGGCCAAGGCTGGACGCTTTCAGGGATGCGGACTGCATGTCCGTGACGTTCACGGCGTGAACCTTGGGAGCCAGAAGCTTTCCGGCCTCCAGCTGCTCGGTAAAATCATAGCCCTTCGGGGGCGCCATCTCGGCGGTTACGCCGAACTTGCCGGTTTCAAGTGCTTCTTTTAATCTGCTCATGCCTTCTTCCCCCTCTGGTTGATCGTTCTCGGATACGCGACCTTCTCATAGCCCTTATCCGGCCGGGTCATCGACAGCTTGTCGAGCTGGCCGAGCTGCTCGAGGCGCTTGTAGATCTGGATCCACGCACAGTCGTTTTCGGGGTTGACCTCGCACTTGCCGTTCTTCTGGCCGCCGCAGGGGCCGTTGACAAGGCTCTTGGCGCACTGGGTGATGGGACAGATACCGCCCGTCGTGCCGAGCACGCAGTCGCCGCACATCTTGCACGCTTCCTCCCAGATACCTACGCGCGCGACCTCGCCGAGGAACATGGTGTTGTTGGCGGGATAGACGGGGATACCGGCGCAGTTTTTCGCGATGGTCTGTACGCCGTCGCCGCAGGACATGCAGACGATGCACTCCGGCGCGGCAGTCGAGATGGCCTTGCACTTGGCGCGCACGCCGAGCTTCATGCAGCACGCGTCGGCAACGTCGGTGACGACGACGGTCTTGCCCGCTTCTTCCAGGGTCTTCTTCATCGCCTCGACCTCGGGCGCGCCGCCGGTCTGGCAGGTGGACGCGCACAGGCCGCAGCCAATGACCGCGACGGTTTTCGCGTCGCCGACCATTGCCAGAACCTCTTCCAGAGGCTTTTTCTGTGTAATAATCATAATAGATGTAACTCCTTATTCTTATCTCTGCGCGCCGCACGTGCTGCCCGCGTCCGGACGGCGCACCCTAATCATATCGTATTTTTTGGTGGAAATCAACGGGTGTTCCGCCCAGAAAACGGGGGCGCTCTTTGTATTTTTCACCGAATTGCACCCCTGCCGGGATTTACGCGTTACGATTTGCGCGGACGGTTGCAATTTCGCGCATTTTGTGGTATTTTGTTACCGAATACACCAAATGTGATGAAGACACCGAATGTGAGGTGGAGAAGACGAAACGGATTATCACGCTTTTCCTGGCGGTCTTGTGCGCGCTGGCGCTGTGCGTGACGGCGAGCGCGGCGGATACGACCGTCATTACCGATATGAAGACCGACTGCATGGTAGACGCGGCGGGCAACTGCCAGATCACGCAGACCGTGACCATCGACATCGCGGGCACGGAGGACACGATCGAGCTTCCGCTGGCAGCGGGCGCAAAGCGCATCAGCGTCGCGGGCTACAAATATAAAAAGACGACGCAGGACGGCTACACGGTGCTCGTTCTTTCGTCAAACGGCGGCTTCGCCGGAAGCAGAACCTTCACCATCGGCTACACGCTCTCCGGCCTCGTCTCCGAGCAGGACAAGGCGCAGACTCTGACGCTGCCGCTGCTCGCGCCCAAGTGGAACTGGCCGATCAACAATTACGATTTTACCATCACCCTCCCCGCCGCCTTTGACGGCTATCCCGCCTTTACGAGCGGGTACTACGGCGATGTGATCGAGGACTACATGAACTTCACCGTCCGCGAGGGGATGATCGGCGGCACGATCTCAACGGCGCTCAAAGACCACGAATCGCTGACGATGACGCTTAATGTGGGCGAGGGGTACTTCGCGGGCAGATATGCCAGCTGGTCTTCCGGCTGGGTGGAGACGGCGCTTGTGATCGTGTTCAGCGTTCTGGCGCTGCTTTACTGGGCGCTGACGCTTCGCTCCAAGCCTCTTCGGGTATCGAGCCGCACGGCGCCTCCGGACGCGGTGGCTCCGAGCGATCTTCCCTACCTGCTCGCGGGCGGCGCGCCGGACTTCAATATGCTCATCTGCCACTGGGCGGCCTTGGGCTACCTCACGATCGAGATGGACGAAAAGGGGCACGTGCTTCTGCACCGGCAGGTCATCATGGGCAACGAGCGCAAGCGGCTGGAATACAAGATCTTCTCGGCGCTTTTCGCCCGGGGCGAGATCTGCGACGGCGCGAGCCTGGTTTACAAGAAGACCGCCCAGCAGGCCATGCGCGCCATCGCGCGTTACTGGGACAGGCGGCTCTACGCGAAAACGAGCGGCAACACGCGCATCATGAAGGCGCTGTGCGCGCTGGCGATGGCGGTCGCGTCGCTGGCTGTGATGAGCCAGATCCTGCCCACCATGCCCGCGCGGGGACTGGTTCTGGCGCTGTGCATGGTCGCGGGGCTGTTTCTGAGCCTGATCGTCGCGCGCATCTGGCGGTTTTTCTATCTGGGAAATATTCCGGGGATGATCTTATCGGCGCTCTGCGCGCTGGTATTATTGGTGGCCGGGCAGCTGTCCGGAAGCGGGCTTCCGATGCTGGCTGCGGTTGTGATGAGCTTTCTCAGCGGCTATCTCACGCTTCACGGCGGGCGGCGCACCGAGCTCGGCACGCAGCTCATCTCGCAGAGCCTCGGCTTCCGGAAGGGGCTCGAGAAGATCTCCGCGCGGCACATGGAAATGCTGTTATCGCGCGACGGGCAGTATTTTTATAAGCTGCTTCCCTACGCGATGGCCATCGGCCTTGGGCAGGAGCTCGCCCGCCGCCTCGGAAGCACCGAGCTCGAGCCCTGTGAGTGGTACGTCACGCGCGTCCCTGCCGCAAGAACGGGAATGGAGTTCTATAACCAGCTACGTCCCGCGCTCGAAATGCTGGAGCTTTCCATCAAGAAATAACGCACCGAAAACGTGAACGTTTCCCGAAAAATGCGGGAACGCCCCTGAAATTGCGTAGGGGGCGATGCCTACATCGCCCCGTTGGGCACGGGCGAATTCGCCGAAGATTCCCGTAAAAACGGGTCATACCGCCGGGTCGATGTGGGCATCGACCCCTACGGACACGGTTGTGACATGTACAAAGAACAAAAAACGCCATCCGGATGGATGGCGTTTTTTTGGAGCGGGGTACGGGAATCGAACCCGCCTCTGTGGCTTGGGAAGCGACCGTTCTACCGATGAACTAACCCCGCATCAAGTTCCCTGCTACTATAGCACGGGAGCGGGAAAAAAGCAACCGTTTTTTGTCGGCGGGGGCAGGAAAGGGCAGATATGGTAGAAAAAACCGGCGCGGACGCAACATCTTGCCCGGGCTTCGTCAGATGGTCGGGGCTGGAAAATTATTCTCCGGGCGGGGCGGAAAAGAGGGCGGGTTTTTCTTTCCGAAAGCAGCAAATTTTACTTGAAAAAAGCGGAAGGTTATGGTACGCTATGGATAAGTCTATACGGTGCACACTGCCCTTGCGGCGGTGCGCCGGCTTCGCTGTCGCCGGTTGCACGAAAGAAGGCAACATTTGTTGCCCTCCGGCGCGAAAGCAAAAATACTGTCTGGGTCTTCCCGGATTTTACATAGATATTACTTCATACATGGAGGAAAAAACGATGACAAAACGCGTATTTGCGGCGCTGCTGGCTCTCGTTATGCTGTTCAGCGCGCTGCCTATGTCGGTTTTCGCGGAGGACGTCGCGCAGACGCTGGACGAGCCTACCATGCAGACGCTGGACGAGCCTACAGAGGAAGATGAGGATGGCATTGCTCCGGCGAAGCTAGATACTGGCCACAAGATCGACGTTACCTTTAAGGTTCTGTATGTTGACGATGCGGATTTCAGTATCGGCTACAACTACGGAACTTCTGAAAAGACCCAGTTCGTCTGCCAGTACACGACGAGCCATAGCGATACGGCCTATAACAACCACACCATCGCGATCAGCGACATCAAGGCTGCTGCGGGTAGAGCAACTGTCAATAGTGGATATCAGATCGTTGGCTGGAGCAAGGAAGCAAATGCCAACCCGACGGTTTGGCCGCTCGACAGATCTGGCACGACGGCATGCAATAAGGGTACGACGATCTACCTCGTTGCGAAGAACCCAATTCCCACAGTGACCTATGAGTTGATCTATAAAAAAAACGACGGTACGGATAGCACGTGCGGCTCGGATGCCTCAGTTAGACCCACAAGAGCGGATAGCTTCTGGTTCACTGTCCGGACGAAGGCTGAACTGAGCCCGACCCGCGAGGGCTACACGTTCCTTGGCTGGTCGAAAGACCCGACTGCTACGGCTACGGAGTACACGGGCGGCGAACCGATTGAGCTGAAAAAAGCCAATCCCCGGCTGAACCTTTACGCGGTCTGGGAAGAGGACAAGCCCCAGCACGAGCATGATTGGGAATGGAAAGACAACGGCGACGGCACGCATACCGGCAACTGCAAAGACCCGAACTGCGATGCAACGACGACTGAACCTCATGTCGACAAGGGCGACGGCACCTGCGGCAAGTGCGGCGCTTGCCTGCACCCGCATGAGAACGGCTACTGCACCAAGGACGACTGCAACCATACCAAAGAAAACGGCTATGATTGCTGCCCGAAGAAGGAAGAGCCGAAGCCCGATGGTCCTACCGACTTTGGCAAGGAGCAGCTTGCGGCCATGCAGGTCAACGTTCAGTGCGAGACTGACGCCGCGCATGCGAAGATCTACCATTTCGGCGAACTTGACAACTGCTATACGATCGGAGATGTTGAGAAGGACGAAAACGGCGGCTATCATGTCACCGTTACGCTGACCAGAGCGGCTGTTGTTACAAAGTTCAACGGCGAAGACAATTCCTTCAACGGCGGCAAGCCCCATGAAGACACCACGCCGAACGCCACCACCAGCTGGACTTGGACTTGGAACGCAAGCGAGAAGACTTGGAAGATGGACAACGCACCCATGACTGACGCATGGGCAACCATCGTTGTCAAGTGCAACGGCTCGCAGCCGGAGACTCCGCCCACGCCTCCCACGAGCGTTTTCGGCCAGTTCTACTTCCAGTGCGTGAACACGGAAGCAGGCCACGGCTCGAAGGTGCTTGCCGCGCTGGCGGCACAGGGCGGCAGCGACAACTATAGCATTGGCGAAGTGCTGGGTGACGCGACCAGCGGCTACTATGTCAACGTTACGGTCGATGCTTCGAAGTATCTGGCGGAATACAATACCTTCATCGAATCCGAGCATAGGCTTGTCAGCGACGCGGACAAGTCCCTGATCATCCGCTTCGACTATGTGAGCGACAAATGGACGCAGGCTGCCGAGCCGACCGTCGAGGTTACCTGCGAGAGCACGCAGCCGGAGACTCCGCCCACGAAGCCCGAATCGCTGGATGGTGGCGTCACCTTCGAATGCGAGAACGCTGATAAGGCGCATGCAGAGAGCTCTTCGACTACATATACCATCCAGCCTAGTGATTATGTTTCCATCAGCGAAGTGCAGTACGACGCAGAAAAGAACCAGTATTATGTTCTTGCTGACGTGACGCTTAATAGCACGTACTACCTGAATTCGTATAACAACTGGACTGGCGCTACGCACAGAATCAGTGACGGCCAGTCTCTGACGCTGACCAGTATCCGCTTCAACTATGAAAAGAGCACCGCTCCGGGCGGCGTCGCAAGCTGGAAGCAGGAGCTTCCCAAGCCGGTCATCAAGGTTACCTGCGCAGCAGAACTGGTTCCGTTCGAGCTTGTGATCTACCGCAACGGCGACACATCGAAGCCCTACAAGACGGTCAGAGCCGGAATGGTGGCAAAGGGAACAGAAATTAAGGTGGCCGACTACCCCATCGGGAACTACTACGACGGAACGAACAGCGGCGGCAACTACGACTTCTACGGCTGGTACGACGACGGCCTGTGGAACGTCTATAAGAGGAACCCCGCAAATCCGCCCGATGGCCTCACCAAGAAAACCGTCAACGGCTGGACGAACCTCAAGTGCATGGTCTACGACTATGAGAAGGTCGTCTACTTCCAGACCGAGGAAGCGCTGACTGATTATCAGAACGATCACAGCAAGACCGATGGCATTCTGTTCAGCACCACCGCGCGCAAGGGCGATACCCTGCCCACCGCAGACGCGCCCGCCGCGACCCGCGAAGGCTACACCTTCCTGTACTGGAGCCGCGAAGGCCAGACCGGCAATGTGTCCGGCCAGACCGTCAACGGCTGGACGAACCTCTACGCCAACTGGGAGAAGAACATCTACACCGTCACCTTCAATGTCAATATGGAAGGCCTCACGAGCCCGGATACGCAGAACGTCGAGCACGGCAAGAAGGCAAGCAACCCGGGCGACCCCACCAAGGACGGCTACAAGTTCCTCGGCTGGTTCGAAGACGGCGCAGATGACGCGTTTAATTTCGATACTGAGATCACGAAGAACATCACCCTGACCGCCAAGTGGGCAAAGCTTACGCCGGTCTACGCTTACATGCAGCCGATGCACAAGGACACGGCGCTTACCAGCAAGGACGCGAAGATCACCGCCGCGCTGAAAGGCCTCGGCTTCGAAGAAGGTTTCAATCAGGGCAAAAAATTCGTCACGATCGGCAAGACCGAGACGGACAAGACTGATTTGAACGACGTTTCCAAGCAGGTCAAGGACGAGATCGATAACGGCACGTTTGCGGCCTACGAGAAGGTTCACGCCACAACGGCAGTGCAGGCCAAGATCGACTGGAACGAACTGAAGCTCGTTGACGACGCGGAGCACAAGGGCTACGAGGACGACGGCAAGATCGAAGGCTACCATCTCAACGGCACGCTTTCGTTCTGCGACGTCCAGTTTAAGCCCAATGGCGACAACGTCAAAAACATGCCCGCGGATGTGTACCATCTGCAATACACTGACATCGCCCTGACCGAGCCGTCCCGCGAAGGCTACACCTTCAAGGGCTGGAGCGTTCAGGAAGATAAGCCTACCGCCCTCGATGCTTCCAACGGCGCAGGAACGCTGGTTAAGGATTCGTTCTATGTCCGCAACGACACCATCTTCACCGCGCAGTGGGAAGCAGACACCTACACCATCACCTACGAATACAACGACAAGGACATCAAGAATAAGCCGAAGCTTCGGCCCCAGAATCCGACCAGCTACACGATCGAAGATGCTATTACCCTGAACGACATCACGGCGGCAGGCGAGCACGGCAAGCAGTTCGTGGAGTGGCGCTGCGATCTGGACAAGGACGGCGTCGCTGAGAAGATCACCGAGATCCCGAAGGGCACGACCGGCAACCTGATCATCTCCGCTCACTGGAACTACCCCGTCAACTACACCGTCTTCGACAAGAACGGCGATAAGATCGACAGCCTCTGCAAGACGGAATACGTTTTTGAGGATGTTCTTAGAAGCGAGGACGGCTACAAGCTCACCGCTCTGACAAAGGACGGCTACACCTTCGACGGCTGGTATCAGGATGATGCAGACCTTGGCAAGACGGAGAAGCTCATCAAAGATCAGACGCTCAAAGGCGCCAAGAAGTGGGAACTCTACGGCAAGCTGACTCCCAAGGAGTACACCGTCACCTTCAACCCGAACGCCGAGGGTGCTACGGTCAGCCCGGTGAATAAGAAAGTCACCTTTGACAAGGCCTACGGCGAACTGCCGACCCCGACCCGTACCGGTTACGACTTTGCGGGCTGGTATCTGAGCGAAACTGAGTTTACGGAGGCCAACAAGGTCGAAGCAACGACGATTGTTAAGGCCACTGCTGATCATACGCTCTATGCCAACTGGACGCCGAAGACCATCAAGGTCACCTTCGACCCCAACGCGGAAGGCGTTACAGTTACCCCGTCGGAAAAGTATGTCACCTATGATGCTCCGTACGGCGAACTGCCGACCCCGACCCGTGAGGGCTACAAATTTAAGGGCTGGCATCTGGGCGTCAACATGATTCACGAAAATGACATCGTGGAGACTGCCGAAGACCATACGCTGCTGGCAGGCTGGGCTCGCCTGTATGCTGCTCTGACGATCAACTACGTTGACAAGAACGGCAAGAAGCTGGAAAAGAGCTACGAAGCAAGTGTCGCTCTGGGCGCTGATTTCAGCGTACCGTCTCCGAAGATCAAGGGCTACAAGCTCAAGCACAAGGACGACGCAGTTATCACTGGCACCATGACCGCAGCTGGCTACACCTATGATGTTGTTTACCTCAAGGTGACCGGCAACGGCGGCGGCACGTATGATTCTCCGAACAAGACGAAGAAGACCGCGCCCGCGCTGGCGCTCAACACGGC
>CAKUNY010000016.1 GCA_934668605.1 uncultured Oscillospiraceae bacterium
GAAGATGAGCGTGATCTCGTAGCTGTTGCCGACGGCGGCAAGCGCCTCTTCTCCAATGAATTTACCGGCGACAAGGCTGTCCGCCAGATTGTAAAGCTGCTGAAAAATCACGCTTCCAAACAGCGGCATACAGTATTGCCACAGCACGCGCTCCGGTTTTCCGACCGTCAGATCCCGGTTCATAGGAAATCGCCTCTCTTTATCGTTTTCGCGTTAGCCCCAATGTTTTACCATTGAAAAGCCAATGCGTCAACCCCTTTTTCGGCAATTTCCGCAAAGAACCGATTTTTCCGCTCATGCCCCGCCGCGCGCGATCAGCTTCTGCACGCCCGCCGCGTCCAGCTGATTGACCGTCACAAAGCGGCCCGCATAAAAGACCGCCCAGTTATTGAACGGGCACGGCAGAGACTTTGCCTTTTGCAGCGTGTCGGCATGGACAAAGCTCGCCGGGATCTGCTGCGCCTGGCAAAATTCGCGAAGCTTTCGCACCCGCTGCTCGATAAACGGGCACTGGTCGGTATAAAATACCGTCAGGCTCGGATCGTCCAGCGTCTGCCGTCGAGCCTCCTGCGTAAAATGCGGCGCGGCAGCCTCGTCAAAGCGCACGGCCAGAAGCTCGTACTCCCCCGCCGTGTCGACCGTCTCAAAGCCGAATTTCTTTGCGAAGCTCTGGTCAGACAGCCACGCCTTCTGCTTCCGCGCCCCCAGCATGCACACGCCGGATCTTCCCTGCGCGCGCATCCTGAAGGCACGAGTCCATGAGCGCTTTTCCGATCCCCTGCCCCTTGGGCGCGCCCTGCACCCACAGGCAGTAAATATACAGATAGTTTTCTCCCTCGACAGGCGCCCACGCCGTCCCCACCGGCGCATACTCAATAAACGCGCAGGCGCTTCCCGGGAGCTTGCGAAATACGTGCCCCTCGCCAAGCCGGTCTTTGAGCCACGCGCGCTTGCGCTCTACGCCGGGGTGCGCCTTTTTGGCGCGCACAATGCAGCAAAGCTGCTCGGATGCGAGATTTTCCTCGTTCAGCGTGATGAATTCCGGCGCCATAAAGCACGCTCCTTTTCTTTATATGATCAGGACTTTTGCAGTTTTCCGGAGCGTCCGAGGGGTTCGATTACACGCAGCTTCCCTCCTCTGCGTCCGTAGGGGTCGATGCCCACATCGACCCGCTGGGCAGTACGATTTCGCCGTAAATCTCCGTAAAAACGTGCAATTCTGCCGGGGTAATGTGCGCAATCGCCCCCTACAAATTTTCCGAATGACCGGCAAACTGCAATCCGGTATTACCAGACCGTCACTCTGGTTTCCGGTGCTGTCCACATGCCGTCGCCGGGCTGAATGTTGTAAACCGTGTAGAATTCATCCAGCGTCTGAAGCACGCGGTTGCACCGGAGCTTATCGGGCGCGTGAACGTCGGTCACAGCGAGATACTCGCGCATCTGCCGGGAGGTTGTCGACGCCCACGTGTTGGCGACCGCACGGAAAAGCTTGTCGAGGTTCGGATTTTTCAGCTCCTTTGCCGCCGCGAGCACACACTGCGCCGCGCCGAGATCGGCCACATTTTCCGAGATCGTCAGCACGCCGCTGCATGCAACGCCCGGGCAGACCTCCAGCCCGTCGTAGAAATTCGCAACCTGCGCGCACTTCTGCTGGAAGGCCGCGTAATCCGCCTGCGTCCACCAGTTGGCGGCGTTGCCGTTTTCGTCGAATTTCGCGCCGTTGTTGTCGAACGCGTGCGTGATCTCATGGGCGATGATATAGCCGATGCCGCCCAGATTTTCCTCTCTCGAGGCGTTCACATCGTAAAGCGGCGCCTGCAAGATGGCCGCTGGGAAGGTAATGTCGTTGGAGGTCGCGCTGTAGCACGCGTTCACCGTAAACGGCTGCATCGCCCACGTGCTCTTGTCCACGGGCTTGCTCTGCTCGGCAAGAGACTTCTGCGTCGCGGCCTTCTGGATGGAGATCACGTTCCAGAAGAACGAGCCGCCCTCTGCGGGGCTCTTGATGTCCGCCTGATCGAGATAGGTATCCCAGCTGTCGGGGTAGCCGACCTTGATTTTCATCGTATCGAGCTTCCGGATGGCCTTCTGCTTTGTCGAAGCCGACATCCAGTCGAGAGATTCAATGCGCGCTTTGTAGATGGCAATGAACTCGCCGATCATCTCTTCCACGTCCTGCTTGGCCTTTTCGGAGAAATGCGCCGTCACATAGGCTCTTCCGAGATAGTCGGAAAGCAAGCCCTGCACCTGCTGCGCGGCGAGCTGCTCGGTCGACTGGCGCATGGCAATGCCGAGGTACTGCTCGTTAAAATCGAAGCTCGCGTCGGTAAATTCCTGATTGAGGCAGCCGCCAACGGCCATGACGAGCCCTACGCGGGAAAGCGCCTTGAGCGTCGGAAGATCTGCGTCCGTGAAGTAGCCTGCCGCGGCCTTCATCGCGCCGGGGTCGAGCACCAGAATCCGGTCTGCTGCGGCAAGTCCGGTCGCCTCATAGACCTTCGCGAGACTGACCTTCGGGAACTGCCGCTGAATGTCGGAGAAGGTATAGATATTGTTGATCTTGTCCACATCGCCGTAATCCTGTGGGTCATAGGAGGCCTTCATGACGGCCTTTTCCGCCGCGTAAACCAGCTTCGCCCGCGATGCCGCGTCCTGCTCCGAAAGGCCCGAGAGCGTCAAGAGCTTCGAAAGATACTCGAGATACGCCTGCGTCTGCTCCTGCGTGCCGTTTTCATAGAAATCCTTCGTCATCGACGCGCTGAACGCCGAAAACGCCACGATCTTGCGGTTGGAATCGGCAAAATCCGGCGTGAGGCCGAAGCCGAGAAGCGTCGAAATGCCGAGCTCCTTCTGCATCCGGCAGTCGGCCGTGATCAGCTCCTGGAGCGTCTTCGCGTTTTCCATATCGTCGAGATAGGTCTGAATGGGCGATACGCCCGCCTTCTCGCGCGCGTCCACATCCATCACGCAGTCATAGAGCGCCTTGATCTTGGCCTCGGGCGTGCCCGGGGTCTGGGGCTTGGCGGCAATGTCGGTGATGAGCTTTGCCACCTGCTGCGTGACCGTCAGGCTCAGGCCATAGAACGGGCCGTTGAGGGTAAGGCCTGCAGGAATGTCGGACTGGTCAAGCCACTTTTTGTTGACTGCCGCGTAAAAATCATCCTTGAGATTTGCGCCCTTGAGCGCGTAGACTCTTGCAAGAAGCGTCTGGAAGTCCTGCTTCGTCAGCTGCTTTCCGGGATGCATCAGGCCGTCCGCCTCGCCCGTAACGATACCGCTTGCCAGCGCGCTGGTAAGCGCTTCCCCGCCCCACGCCGGCATATCGGAAAAGCCCTGCGTGCCTGCCGCCGTTCTCGCGCTGTCGCCAATGGGCGAAGGCAGACCTCCGAACGCGCGGTCGATCATGATGAGCGCCTGCGCGTAGGTAAGCGCCCCGTCCTCTTCCAGCTTGCCGTCCGGATAGCCCTTTAAAATGTCCTCCGTTTTGAGGCCGGGGTTATAATCGTCCGCCGCCTGCAAAAGAAGCTTTGCCGCTTCTCCTCTTGTAATTGCCGCGTCCTGCGCAAAGCACCCCACAGCCAGCGAAAGCGCCAGCGCGAGCGCCAGGAGCAGCGACGCAAACCGTTTGATCGTCTTCATCAAAATTCCTCCGTTTCATCATACTTGTATTGTGTCTCTTGGACGCAATGAAAAACGCATTTGTTCCGCTATCCTTCAAATTTTTTCAGCAAAAGGGCGGCTGCGTCCAGCCGCCCTTTTCATTAAGATTCCAATCTGGCTTCAAAGCGCGTCCAAGCGCCGTTTACCGACGTCACAATCGCGAGCTCGCTTCCCTCCGGCACAAGCAGCTGAAAGCCATCTTCTGTGGGGCAGGCTTCATACCACGCGCCGTCCACGAAAGCAAACACCTGCGCGTCCGCATCCGGCTCCTGCACGAAGCTTCCCCGATACTGCGAAAGCCCATCGAACGTTCCGCTCTGCACCTGTACCGAAACCTGTTCCGATGCCTCCGTCTCCCATTTTGGTGCCTCCCGCTCGGGCGCGGGAAGCAGCGGCGGACGAGACGCCAGCCAGCGAAGGTTCCGCTGCGCGAGTTCGACGATCACCGCATCCGTCCCACCTTTCACCTGCGAGCAGTCATACGGCATTGCGCGGGAAAACGCCGCCTGCCCGAACTGCTCGGCGAGGTCTTCATGCAGCGCGTTTCCAAACGAGTCGCGGAAGACAAAAAGCGTCCCCTCCGCCGCGCTCGTTGTCTCAAAGAGCTGATCGTCCGCCCCGCGCACCGCGCCCACGTAGGAAAATGTACGCGCGCGGGAAAGTGCCGGTGCGCTCTCCTCTTTTCCGGACGCCGGATAGAGCATCTGATGAAGATCTCCCAGATGCGGCTGCATGGAAAGCGCGTCATCCTCCAACCCGGCTTCTTTTCCAAGCGCGCTTAAAATTTCAAGCCCCGCCAGATGCGAGCCGTAGCTGTTCCAGTGGCTGTCCGTTTTGTAGTAGGTCAGCGCTTCGCGGCCGGTCAGCGTCTGCCGCAGATTGCAGAAGGAAACGTCCTGTTTGATAAGCTCTTCTTCCAGCCGGTCAAGATCGGGCTTCGCGTCCGTTTTTGGATACTGCTGGGGCATGTATTCCGGATAGATCGTATTCTTGTTCGGCGCGCAGACGAAGAGAAACGCCGTCTTCTCGCGCGCAAAATATTCCTGCATGAGAGAAAGATTTCTCGCCGCACAGAAAAGCTCGCGGCTCGTCATGGGATTCGTCCCCTGAAAATCCTCCAGCGTGTCCGCGTAATAAAGCCAGCCGCCCTTCCCAAGCACCACATCCTGCGACGCGGATTCTCCGAACACGGCGGCCTCGGCGGCGCTGTTTGCCGTAATGAGCGCGGGACGCCCGAAAAAGCGCCCGGCAAAATAGTCCGCCGTTTCCGAAAAGACATCGAGGTTCAGCTTTCCCGCGCGCGCAAGGCGCGGCTTTGCCGCAAGGCGCTCATTTGAAACCGCCTCCGACGCGCCGAACACGAGCATGCCGAGAAGCGGCACGAGCAGCAAAATTAAAAGCGCCAGACAAAGCGCTCTGTTTTTTTTATTGTTTCCCATCGCGCACCTCAGAATCCCGCGTAGATAAAGGGCTGAAACGAGCTTCCCGCCAGCTGCATCGCGCAAAGGAGCAGCCCTGCCGCGGTCAATGCATTCAAAACGCCCGGCAGCCAGCATTTTTCCGCAAGCGTCCCCTTTGCCCGCTCCCAGATCGGGAAACAGGCAAGAACGCCCGCAAGGCACAGGAAAATCGTCCGCGCCGTAAGGATATTTTGTAAGGCGAGGCGGCAGGCTGCAGCCGGGGAAAGCGCCGTCAGCATGGCAGAAAGCATTGCGCCCGCCTGCCGCACCGTCTCCGCGCGGAAGAGCACAAAGCCAAAAATTACGACGAAAAGCGTATACACGTGGCCGTACCAATGCGTTTTGAGGCGCTTTTCCCGGTCAAAAACCGTCTCCAGCCCGCAGAAAATCCCATGCCAGAGCCCCCAGAGAGCGAACGTCCAGCCCGTGCCGTGCCAGAGGCCGGTGGCAAGAAAGACGATGAACTTATTCAGAACCGTCCGCGCCGTGCCCTTCCGGCTGCCGCCCAGCGGAATATACAGGTAGTCCCGGAACCAGCCGGAGAGCGTCATGTGCCACCGCCTCCAGAACTCTGTCACCGAGCCCGCGCAGTAGGGATACCGGAAATTTTCCGGCAGACGCACGCCGAAGAGAAGCCCCAGTCCCAGAGCCATATCACTGTAGCCCGAAAAGTCGAAATACAGCTGCAAGCAGTAGCTGATCGCGCCCATCCACGCGCCCAGCGCGTCGATCGCCGTCAGCCCGAACATTGCATCGGCAAGCTTCGCGGCGCTGCCCGACAAAAGAAGCTTCTTCAAAAGCCCGCAGACAAAGCGCCGAAGCCCCCGCAGAGCCTCGCCCCAATCGTCCTCCCGCGCGGTAAAATACGGGCGCAGCGCGGAAAATTTCATAAACGGCCCCGCCGTCAGCTGCGGGAAAAACGTCAGATATTGCAGAAGCTCCCGCGCGTTTTTTGTTCCGCTCTCGGGTGCGCGATAGGTATCGACCGCGTAGCTGATGGCCTGAAAGGTGTAAAACGAAATGCCGAGCGGCAGCGCGCCTTTGATTTTATAGAGCGCCAGCACCGCAAGATCGATCGCAACGCACAGCCCGAGCGCCAAGCGTCTTCCCCGCTTCGCCGCCATCAGAAAGCGCCCCGCGCCGTAATGCAGCGCGCAGGAGCAAAGCAGCAGCGGCAGATGACGCACGTCGCCGAACGCGTAGAATAAAAGCCCCGCTGCGATCCAAAGAATGCTTCGAAGCTCTGGCTTTCGCGCCAGCCGGTAGGAAATCGCCGCCAGGGGCAAAAACGCAAATAAAAAAATGGGCGAAAGGAAGCTCATGGGTTCTCCTTACTCGGTCGGAAAATAGTATGCAAAGCCGCGATACAGGCCGTTTTCTTCCTCAGCGGCAAACATGTCGACGGGGTCGCGATGGAACATATACAGATACGCGTATTCCAGCTGCACGTCGTATAGAAGCGTTTTCCCGTCCTGCTCGATCATCGTCCAGGCGTGATCGTTTGTGGGCTTACTCTCCCAGCCCGCGACAACATAGGCCTGATACCCCAGCCGCCGCGCGCAGTATAGGAAAAGCCCCGCGAAGCAGTAGCAGTTTCCCTTCCCCTGCTCGAGAAAGGCGAGCGCCGCTTCTTCTGCCCAGTCGGTGGTTCCCGCGTCGTAGTGCTGCATGGAAAGATATTTAAAATTGTCGCGGATGTAATCGTAGACCTGCCGGAGCTTTTCCTCCCGCGAGGCTTCTTTTCCGCAAGCCGCATCCAAAAGCGCCTGCACGCCATCGTCCAGCGTTTCGTTTCCGCTGGTGTATTTGCCGTCTGCGCCGAAGGTCAAATAGCCCTCCTGCGCGTTCTGCAGGACGCTTCCGTCCGCCTGCACCTTATAAAGCGCGCCGTCCAGCTCCAAATAGCCTTCCGCCGCGGGCGAAAACGAGAAGCTGTCTTCCCCGGTGTGGACATAGACCGTCCCCTCGCAGTCATTGATGCCTTTCGTAAAATGGTGGAGCGAGAAATCTCGGTTCAGATAGTACCGCTTTCCATCCAGCTCCTGCATACCGTCCGTCTCAACGCGATGGCCTTCCGCATCATAATAAAAATACGCGCCGTTTTCTTCCTGCACCCCCGTTTTCAAAGGTACAGTCTCCATCGGAACCGTCTCCGGCAGCGCCGCATCCGCTTCGGAGGAAGCGCTCGTCTGCGAGACTTCCTGCGCGAGCTCTTCCGGTGATGCTTCATGCGGCGCGCACGCGCACAGAAGCGCCAGCAGAAGGCCAGGCAGCATCAAAAACAGCTTCTTTTTCACGGCTGCGCCTCCGCCAGGAGCTTTTCTCCCAGAGGCTCAATGGAGGAAAACGCCGCAAAAATTGCCGCGCCGTTCTCTCCCTCCGGGCAGATCGCGCTCACGCACCAGCATGCGCCGTCTATCTTCCAGAGCGCGACGCGCGCCGCGACCGCCGCTTCCGTGTCATAGGCGGGCGCGTCGATCGCCGCCTCAAAATGATCGTCCTCTTTTGCCGCGTTCGAGACGGTAAAATCCTTCGTCTCCGGCGCGAGGTAATAATACGCCTGCACTGCGCCGATGCAGATACGCTCGAGCTCCGACTGCTTGAAAAGCGACATGTCGATGTCCAGCTTCTGCACATCGAGCCGCGAAACCTGTGCGCCGTCAGCATCCGTCAGGGAAACAAGCCCGCCAGATTCCTGCATGGTAAGCGCTTCTTCATCAAAGGTCATGACGAGCTTCCCATCTGCCAGCAGAACCGTCTTCCCGGCAAAGGGAGGGGTGTAAACGCTCTCGTCGGCGGGTGTTTGCTCTTCCGGTGTATCCCCGGGCGTTTCTTCCGTCTTTGTATCCTGCGCGGGCTGCGCAGCCGGTTCGCTCACCGTCTGCACGGGCTCCTCCTGTTTTGCGGGAGAAAGCTTTTTCACCTGCGTGACGATGGTAATGGCCGCGGCGATCATGAGCAGCAAAGCGGCGATGATCATGATGTAAAGCCCGTTGCGCTTCAAATACCGCACGGCAGGGCTTCTCTTTCTTCTGTCTGCCATTGCTTCAGCTCCTTTCCGGCGTCAAAGCCTCGGCGCTTTGCGTGCGGCAATACAGCGGGAACGCGTTTCTGTCCTGCGAGAAGAGGATGATCGACTTCATGTCGCGGTACAGAACGTCGGGCGTCGCGTAGATGAGCCCGTCGTTTCCCGTGTCTGTCTTGCGCAGCTGATCCCAGTCCCTGTACCGGCTTTGCAGCACATAGGGGTCGGCCACCAGAAAATACGGCTGGCCGTCGATGATTTCATAATCGCACAGCACCATATAGTGCTCATGGCTCGTGAACGCGCCCTTCACGACGTGGATGATCGCCAGATAGCCCTGGTTTTCAATCTGGTCGGCCAGGGTCTGCATGTTCACGTCCTTTTTCTTGTAGATCGTGGGCGCGTTCAGCTTCGTGCCGTAGCGCTTGTACTCGAGGTTTTCATAATAGCGCGCGATGCCCTCAAAATATTCGTTGGGAAGGCCGTAGCTCACGGGGTAATTGTCCTGCAAGGCGTAGGTGCGCATCCAGCGGGGCGTGATTTCGACCTTGTGATACGTCGAAAACACCATCGCCGCGCATGCGCAGCCGCAGCCCCGGTCTTTGAGTGTCGCGCCGTTTCCCTCGAACTCGAAAATTTCGCCCGCCCAGTCGGGGTCGGTCTGCGCGAAATAGTAGAGATCGTCGGTCTTGCCGGAGCGCGCGAGCGTGCCGTAGGTGCCGGTCTTCGTGAGCTCATATTTGTAGCTTGCCTCGATGTCGTGCCGCATGTCGGCGCTGAGGTTCGGAAGGTTCGAAAGAAGATAGTCTGTCAGCTCGTCGATGCAGGCCGTTTTTCCCTCCAGGCCGCAGAACCGGTAGATCGTCTCGAGAAGCGCCGCGAGATGATCGTCAAAATACGTCTCGACCGGCTCGCCCTCTCGCACCTGCGTATAGGTCACGAACTCATTGTCGGGGTAGGTGTCGTTGGAATAAAGCGCCTGCTTGATTTTTTTCACGCGCTCGTCCGACTGCCCCGGAAGAATTTCATAGCTGGACGTTTCATACCGCTCGAGCACGTAACGCGGGATCGTCACCCGGTGAAAGTCCACACCCTCCCACGAAAACGTCTCAGAGCCCAGAACCTTCGGAAGCCGGATCTTCTCCAGCGCCCCGTCGGTGTAGGCCTCCTCTGCCGCGCCGGCCTGCAAAAAAAGCGCGCAAAGCGCAAGCATGCCGAACAGCACGCCCAGCGCCAGTCTTTGAAGCTGTTTTTTCATGCGGGGTTCCTTTCTATTTTTGCTCCATCACGTCGTAGACCGTCTCCGCGCCGTCGGGCGCGCGGTAGGTATAGACCGTGAAGCCGTCGTATGTAAGCTCGCCGTCCTCGCCGTCTCCGAGGCAGGAGGACGCGTAGCTCGCGTTTTTCGGTTCGCCGATGGCCTCGGTGAGCGAGGATACCGGCTCGCCGATCATCTGCTGCGCCGTCTCAAGGCCGCTTTTTTTCTCGCCGCACGCGCAAAGGAGCATGCTCAGCGCAAGCAGCAAGGCCGTTACTTTCAAAAGTTTCTTCATAGTTTCCTCCGTAAGATGCTGCGTCAGAATTCGCTGTAGACAAAGGCCACGCCCTGCGCGTCCATCAAAAGCCACGCGGCAAAAACCGCAGCCGCCGTCACCGCGCAAAAAAGCGCCGTGAGATACCATTTCGATAAAATGGCGTTTTTAATCCGCGTTCCAGAATTCGTCCATTGCCCGGTCAACCGCAAGCCACCCCTTCCAGCCAAGATGCATCGTGTCGCAGAGGAAATACGGCGTGTACTCCTCTCCCGTCAAGTCCAGCATCGTGATATTGTCGTACTGCGCGGCGATCTCGCGCACCTGTTCATAGTAGGTCTGCCGCCGCTCCGGCGTGAGCCCCGTGTAATCGCTCCACTTGCCGTTGACCGGCACATGGACAAACAGCGCCTCGATGCTTTTTGCCTTGCAGATCTCAAACAGGCACCGAAGATCGTCATATTCCGGCGATTCGTCATACGAAACGTCCTTGTCCCTGCCTTCCAGCTGCGAAAGCCGGTGACCGACATAGGTCTGGTAGTAGCTGTCGAGCATGGTAAAGTCGTTGTTCGTCGCCTGCATTTTGCCCTGCTCCAAAGCCGCGTCTTCTTCCTTCGCCCAGTCGATGGGATACGCGCCCGCTTCGCCGGAGGAAGCCTCGCTTCTTCGGATGAGGCGCGCGGAGACGGCCATGTCCTTCGTGTCGAGCAGCCATCCGGAAATGGCCGCATAGGGCGCGAGCACTGTTTTTAGAGCGCCGTTTCCTTCTCCCCACGCCCTGGATAAAAGTCCCGCCGCCGTGTGCGTTTCCAAATTTGTCCCATTCTGCGCATTGTACTGCGCAATCAAGCGCTGCACGCGCGAAGCAAGATACTGCCGCGTATCGGCCGGGATCTCTCCGTCTGCCAGCAGCGCCAAAAGCTGCTGCTCGGAAAAGTTCGCCATGAAAAGATCCGGCGCAATGCCGCCCTCGACATACGACTGCGGCGCGGTGATGAGGACGATCTTTTTGCCCTCGAGGCTATCTCCGGATGCGCCGATGGCCATCGCGTGCACCAGCGACTGACACGAACCGCGCCCGACGAGATTGACCTGAAAGCCCGCGCGCTTTCCCGCGAAGAAATTGGCCGGGTGCGTGGGAATTTCGAATGTCTTGAGCTCGCTCGAGCCGAAGATGGTCAGCGTGTCGTCAAGGCCTGCCGCCGTTTTCACAAGGTACGTGCCCGTGATCTTCTCCACATCCAGCGTGTTTCCGAGCGTGGCCTGATAGTCCGGCATCGTTTTTTCAGCGGTCAGCCGCACCGCAAAAAGCCCCAGCACAACCGCCGCCAGACACAAAAGCGCCCTGCCGCAAACTTTCCGCATGGCCTACTCCAGAAGCGCCGCGATCTTGGCGGGCGTAGAAATTTCCTCGCGCGTCAGATTCGCGACATCGAGCTTCCGCCCGAAGCTCTCCAGCTGCACCAGCAGCTCCACAAGGCCGAACGAATCGAGGATTCCCTCTTCAAAAAGCTCGGTATCGGGCGCGATCTCGCCCTCGTCTGCGCCCGCGATCTCGCAGATGCAGGATAAAACCTGATCGATCATAACACATGCCTCCTAAAATAGTCTTCCGGAAAAGATGAGAAGTCCGAAGCTGAATAAGTGAAGCGTCAAAAGCCGCAGCGGCCACGCAGCGCGCGGATTCTTTTTAAGCGCTTTGAAGCGTTTCGAGCGCGTGTCGAGAATATCGTTCACGCACATGAGAAGCCCGTGATACGCGCCATATACAAGATACGATACCGTCAGCCCGTGCCAGAGCCCCATCACAAGCATCGTCAGCACGTAGCCGAGATACGAGCACGTTCTGCGCCCCTTGAACCACCTGCCGCGAAGCGCTGCCATGCAGAAGCGGGTATAGACATAGTCGCGCAGGAACGTCGAGAGCGAAATGTGCCACCGCGACCAGAAATCCTTCATGTCGACACTCAAAAACGGCCGGTTGAAGTTCTCCGGCTGCTCGATGCCAAGAAGATACGCCGTGCCGATAGCCATGCGGCTGTAGCCCGCGAAGTTGAAGAACATGAAAAGCGTGTAGCCGTACATGTATCCGAGCGTCCCAAGGAAGTTTTCCGGCATGCGCGAGACGATGTACTGCCAGATGAGATTTCCGAGCACGAAATTATAAAGCGCGCCCGTCGCCAGCCGCCAGAGGCCTTCCTTGAGAAGAACCTCGTATTCCGCCGCGCTTCGTGTTTTCTCCAGATCGCCCGAAAAGCGCTGGAACCGGTCAATCGGCCCCGACAGTATCGACGGGAAGAACAGCAGAAAATAGCTCACATCCAGCACAGAAAGCGCATCGATGTGCCCGTCGTAAATTTCCACCAGGATCTGCACGGCGCGGAAGGACACATAGCTGATGCCGAGCATCGAGAAAATCGAAAGCTCCGGGACAAAAACGGACACCTTCGTGAAAATGAGCGGCAGCAGGCTCAGGCCAAGCGCCAGCCATAAAAATCCCCGCTTTTCCGAGCGCTTTCGCACGCGAAGATACGAAAAAATCACCGCCAGCTGCCACGCCCAGAATGCTGCCAGCGTCAAAAGCTTTCGCGGTGTGTCGAAGATGCAAAGAAGCATCACCGCCGTCACGAGCATCCCGCACACGCGCAGATTCTTCCCGCGCAGCCCAAGCACGACCGGCGCGAGCAGCGCAGGCAGCAATATCAGAAAAAAGCCGAGGCCGGAAAAAGGACTCATGGCCGCCTCCTACCTTGCGCGCAGCTCGCGCAGTTGTTTTTTGTCGATCTTGCCGTTCGTGTTGAGGGGGAACGCGTCAACGGCGACGATCTTGCGCGGCACCATATAAGATGGCACCAGCTGCCCCAAAGCCCCCTTGATGCGCCTTGCGCGCTGCAAGCTCCCCTCGCCGTCCGGCTTTTCAAGCATGATATAAGCCGTAAGCGAGACGACCTTCCCGTTCTGCTCCTCCGGCAAAACGGCGGCGCGCGCCACATTCGGCACCTTCGCGAGGTTGTTTTCCACATCCTCGAGCTCCACCCGAAAGCCGTTGAGCTTGATCTGGTTGTCGAGCCGCCCGAGATAGTAGATCATGCCCCGCTCTTTTTTGCATAAATCGCCCGAGCGGTAGCCGCGCAGGCCGCTTTCCGTTTCAAAAAACGCCCGTTCGTTTAAATCCGGCCGGTTCAGATACCCGGGGCTGACCGTTTTTCCGATCAAACACAACTCGCCCGCTTCGCCGTCCGGAAGCTCGCTGCCTGCTTCGTCCCGGATGATGGCCTCACAGTTGGAAAACGCGAAGCCGATGGGCATCGGCGCGTCCGCCTCTACCATTTCCTTTGTCATATACGCGCCCGTCACAAGGACGGTCGTCTCCGTGGGGCCGTAGGCGTTTACGATCGGCACATCCGGAAAGCGCTCCATGAGCTCTTTTGCGAGCTTCTTTGTCAGCACCTCGCCGCAGAACAAAAACTGCCGCAGCTCCGGCATCAGCGCCCGGCAAAATGTATCCGACTGTACGCAGAGCTCCGCCAGCGACGGCGTAGAGACCCAGTCGGTGAGCTTCGCGCGCTTTAATAGCGCAAAAAGCGCCTTCGGATTTTCAAGCGTGCTTTTATCCGCCGTCCAGAGCGTCATCCCGCTCCCGAGCGCTTCATAGAGCGCGCAGACGGAGACGTCGAACGAGTACGAAATTTCATTCAAAAACGCGCCGCCGTCCGCCATGCCGTCAAAAAACGGCCGCACGCCCTCGTGGAACGCGGCAAGATTTCCTGCCGTGATCTGCACGCCCTTGGGTTTTCCCGTGGAGCCGGAGGTAAAGAGAATGTAGGCCGTCTCGTCTTCCTTCAGCCAGTCCGCTTCCGGCGCGGGCGCCGCATCCCGGCGCAGAATTTCCCGCAGCTGCGCAAGGCCGACGCAAGCCTCCCCGAGCGTTCCCGTGAAGTCCACCGTCACACAGGGCTTCGCCTCCGCCGCGATCTGCGCCACGCGCTCGGGCGGATATGTCACGTCGACCGGCACATAGCCGCGCCCGGCCTTCAAGCTTCCGAACATGCAGGCGGGTATCTCCAGATCCTTGTGCCCGTATAAAAGCACCGGCGCCTTAGTGTCCGGGAAGCGCGCTTTCAAAAACGCCGCGAACGCGTCCGACCAGCGATTTAAGTCCCGGTAGGAAAGGGTACCCTCGCCATAGACGATCGCCGTGCGGTCTGGTTTTCCGTATTGCGCCAGCCGTTTCAGAATTTCCATTGCCTGCTCCTTACTCCAGTCCTGCCTCGTCCCACTGATGCGTTCTCGCCAGCACCTCGCGGGAGGCCATGCAGTAATCGCGCGCGTTTTCGGCGAAGCTTCCGCCGTACAGCGGGTCAAAATAGCACCCGCTTCCGTCCACCACCGCGTAGACCCACGCGTGGTCGACCGGCTCGGCTCCTTCCTCGCGCACGAACGTTCCCTGAATAATTTGCGCGCTGTATCCCATCCGCCGCAGCAGAACCGCCATCAGCGCCGCCTGCGCGTCGCAGTTTCCCTTGCGCTTCTGCAAAAGAGACAGCGCCAGCTCGTCTGTCAATTCCTGCGTAAAGCCGCCGCTCGTGTCGGCCGTTCCGGGGCGGTAGGTAATGTCGTTTGCGATAAAATCGTAGACGGCCTCCAGATTTTCCTTCTCGCTGTTTTGCGCGCTGCACCGCTCCTGAAGAAGCGCCAGAACCGCCTCGTCCAAGGCGTCGTCTCCCGTCTTTTCTCCCGCGGGTGTATACACCTTCGGCGCGCAGGCCGCGAGCATCAGGCAAAGCGCCGCCAGAAACGCACACCAGAATTTTCGCATGCCGCCTGCCCTCACTGCGCGCGGTGCTCGGCGACGATGCCGATGGCCGTGACGATATCGTCCTCTAATTCAAAGTAGATCCCCGCCGGAACCATCTGCTCGTTATCATTCGGAATTTCGAAGGTCACGACGCTTCCCGCTCTCGTGTAATTAGAGCCGTAAGCCGCCTCAACATCCTTCAGGCTGCTTCCGATCGTAACGTCTCTCGCGGTTTTCACATTCGCCGCCGCGTAGGCCTCCATCAGGTGCTCCTGACCGTCGTCCTCGGGATAGGTGTAAAGGATGAGATCATCGTTTGCGTACGTGCGCTCCATGCCGGAATAGACGCAGGAGACTGCCTCCGCCACATCATACGCGCCGTCAAAGGCCGAGAGCGCATCCGAAATGCTGCTTTCCGCCGTAATCTCCCTGCCGTTTACCGTCATGGATAAATCAGAAGCGGCCAGCTCCTTCTGGCCTTTTCCGCACGCGCAGAGCCCCAGCAGAAGCGAGAGCGCCAGAACCATACCAATTGCTTTTTTCATGCCGTTTTCCTCATTCCGCGTCGATGATCGTCTCGACGCCATTTTCCAGGTACGTAAAGACCGTAAAGCCGTCGTATGTCCAGATGCCGTCCTCGCCGGGACCGGAGCAGGATTCCTCATAGGCCTTTTCCTGCGGCTCTCCGATGGCCGCGATGAGCTCCCCGGCGTCATGGTCGACAAACGTCAAGGCCGTCTCCAGCGGCGACTGCGCCTCGGATGCTTCCGCGGCCGCTTCTTCGATCGTTTCTTCTCGCTCTTCCCTGGCCAGTTCCTGAGCGGCCGCTTCTTCCGGCGTTTCGGGCGCTTTTTCCTCGGTGATTTCTTCTGCGGCGGGCGCGGTCGTCTGCGCGGCGGTCTGTTCCGTTTCTCCGCAGGCGCACAGAAGCGCCAGAAGCGCCAGCGCCATCAGGCTTATCATGATTCGTTTCACAGTTGCGTCTCCTTCTCGCTTCCATGCTTGAGATATCGGGCGTGCGCCGTCTCATACGTCACGCCAAACGCGCCGTAGTCGTCGTTGCTGATCCCGGCGCGGTTATTGTAGTTTTCGATCTGCGGGTCATACAGAAGCGTCTGCTCCCCCCGCGTAATTTCGACCCATCCGTGGGCGATCGGCCGCCAGCTCCAGACGTAGGTGCAATCTCCGATGACGCACGCTGCCTCAAAGCCGAGCCTTCTTGCGAGCAGGCAGAAGCTCGCAGCAAAATTATAGCAGTCGCCCTTGCCGGTCGAGAGGATTTTTTCCGCGTAGCCGAGCAGCTGCTCATAGGGCGGCGTTTTCACGTCCTGCCCCAGCGCGGCGTTTCGCCCGAGGTATTTGTAGCTGCGCACATACTCATAGCAGGCGCGAAGGCGCTCCTCCTGCGTCATATCCTCCGTCGTACAGGCAGCGATCGCCTCGTCCAAAAGCGCATCGATCGCCTCGTCTCCCGTCGTGTAAAAGCCGTTTTCGTCAAACCGGTACTCGCCGTACGCGCCGTCTTTCAGAAGCTGCCCGCCGCGCAGCGTATAGCACACCTGACCGTCTACTGGATGCAGCGCGCCGTCGGCCAGAATGCGGCCGGTATCGGAATCGGACAGGTACGTCCAGCCATCAAAGTCAAATAGACCCGATTTCCGAATGACGCAGCCGGTTTCATCCACCACGTAGCCAAAGCCGTCCTTCGTGTGCGCGCCCTCGCGCAGGGGAGAAAGCTCCGTCGTCTCCGGATTCCACCGTTCCCCGCCGTCTTGTTCATATTCATGCGGCAAAACTGCCTCTAAAATATCGTAATACCGCGCGTCCGTCTTCGGGACATCCAGAAGCAGATCGTAGGAAACCGCCGCCAATTCTTCCCGGTCGGGCGTTCTTCCAAGCGCCCGGTTCACGAGCACCGCCGCGTCCGCCCGCGTCAGAACCTCCGTCTTCTGAAGGCCATCCGGCAGCGAAACGTCTTCCCCGCCGAGCGCCCGCCCGAGCGCGCGCTGCAATTCACAGACCAGCGCCGCGTCCTTCGGCCGGAAATACCTGGGCTCCTGCGCCTGCGCTTCCGGCTCATCCGGCTCATTCAATTCGTCCGGCTCAAAATACTCTGCCGCCGCACAGACGACGCCGTAGCACCAGTCCGCGGGGGAAACGTCCAGATAGCCGCTCTGCTCCAATGTCTCCGGCTCGATCCCCGCGACGTTGCACAGAAGCTGCGCAGCCTCTGCCCGCCGGAGCGGCTTTTCCGGCTCAAAAAAGCCCCGGTTCGCACTCATATACGCCGCATGGCGCTCGTAGCTGACAGGCGGCAATTCCTCCTGCGGCGCTTCGGCCATTATCGCGGCGGCTTCTTCTGACCCGGCTTTCTCCTGCGGCGAAGCTGCCGCGCACGCGCCAAACGCCAGACAAAGCGCCAGCGCCCGGATGCAGATGTTCAAAACCCTCTTTCCTGTTTTCACTCGCTTCTCTGTCCCCTCTTCATTCGGGTCTTTTCCCGTAAAAATCTTTTTTCGCGATTGTATTATAGTATAGAAACCGTTCCATGTAAATGTTTCCTGTAAAATTTATCTTCCGAAACGGCGCAAAAAAAGAGCCGGCACAACGTCTGTACCGACTCTTTTCCTATCCTGCGCGTCACGCGCGCGCTTCGTGCATCTGCGAGAATCTGCGCAGCATCACGGCAAGCGCCTCGCGTGTGATGGGCTGCTGCCAGCCGAAGTTCCCTTCTCCGTCGCCGACGGCAAGTCCCGTCTGCTTTGCCCATTGCGCTGCTTCCCTTGCCCAGTCGGACGGATGGTCGCCCGTTCCCGCGAGGCTCAGAAGCTCCGTTTTTGTCATATCCAGCTCCTCCTCCAATCGTTTCCGGAATGCCAGCCACTGCGATTCGTCGTCGACCCACGGCGCGGGGCAGCGCTTGCTGACCACATCATAATGGCGCAGCACGTTCTCCATCGGAATGCCGTATTTCGTCATCAGAAGCCTCGTCAGCCGCGCGGCATTGCGGACAGTCTTTGGGGAAAATGCGTACTGTCCGGCGGCGTACCGGCAGCACAGCTCGATGCTGATGGAGTTCTCGTTCCGGCAGTCCGGGTGCTTCTGCACGTAAATTCCCGCCGTTCCCACGCTCCAGGCCGTATCCCCGTCGTCGACCGACTGCATCCAGCCCAGATCGTCCACAAAATAATGCGCCGAGGCCTTCACGACGTTCTGCTCAAAATAGCGAAGATTGCTCTGCGCCGAGTCGTTGCGCCCCGCCGTGTAGTGGAGCACCAGATAGCGGATTGCGGCGCTTCGTCCCGGACGGTAATTTCCGGTGTGCGCGGTCGTCATTTGTCCTTGCCTGCTCCCACAGCCGCCGCATCCACCATGCCCTCGGACATAATATAGCTCACGACGCTCGCGACCATCGTCACCGCGCCCGCGACGGTGCTGATGGTTGTCTCGTCAACGCCAAAGACCATCGCAAGCCCCGTCGCTACACCCGCCAGCGCGGCTAAAAATTTCCGGCTGGTGAGCTTCTTCAAAAAATTCTGCATATTTGTTTCCTCCTTCTTAGCCCAATCCCAATTTCAAAAGCACAAAGCCGACCAGCGCGCCCACAATGGCCGCGATCGCCTTTTCGACGATCATGTCCCATCTGCGCCCGGCCTTCTGCGCCATCTGGCCAACGTCCTTTTTGATCTCGCGGATGTTCGCGTCCATATCCTCCTGCCGCTGCGCCAGCATGGCCACACTGCTCGCCAGCTTCTCGAGATCGTCCTGCCTGCGTTCTAACTCCTTGATGCGCCCTTCCTGCCGCTGGAGCTGCCCGTCGTGGCGTGTGAGAAGAATCGTTTTTTCTTCTTCCGTCATGGTCTGTCTTCCCTCCTTTCATATATACGGCGGGAATCCGGGAGAATTGCACGCCAGCGGGCAACCAGCGTGCAAACGCACGCAAAAAACCGCCGTCTTGACAGAAAAACGGCGGTAACTTATAATATCGATGTAAAAAACCGGCGCGGCTTTTCTTTTTTGCCGTATCGGTTAGATTTCCCTAACCATTACATCAGACAGGAGGCGGCCCATATGTTCTGGGACAATGTCGCGTGGGTCTATGATATTTTCGCAAACTTCATCAACCGCAAGGCAAACCGTGCGCTGTGCGAGGCTGTAGCGCAGCTGATCGGGCCAGATGACGAAGCGCTCGAGTGTGCCTGCGGAACGGGGTTACTTAGCGGCGTAATCGCAACGCGCTGCAAGAGCCTCATCGCAACGGATTTTTCCGTCAATATGCTCAGGCGCGCAGAGCGAAAATATCGAAATCTTCCCAATATCCGTTTTGAGCCCTGCGATATTATGCAGCTTCCCTATCCGGACCAGCGCTTTGACGTTGTGATCGCCGCCAATGTCATCCATCTGCTGGACGAGCCCGAAAAAGCGTTGCAGGAGCTCTCGAGAGTCTGCCGCCCGGGCGGACGCATCATCCTGCCGACCTACATGAACCGCTCGGAATCCGGAAAAATGGGCGGGACCTCCCGCGCTGTCAAAACAGCCGGCGCAAACTTCAAGCGCGAGTTCACCCCCGAAACCTACCGCGCGTTTCTGACGAATGCCGGATACCCAAACGCGCAATACACGCACTGCGAAGGAACCATCCCCTGCGAAATCGCCGTCCTCCAAAAGCCCACAAATTAGACCATCTTCCAAACACCGCGTAGGGGACGATGCCCACATCGTCCCAGCGGAACGCACCGTTTTTATGGAAGTCTCCGGCGCGTTCGATGGTGCCCATTGGGTCGATGTGGGCATCGCCCCCTTGTATAACCGGAAAAAATGCGCAGCGCTTTAACATAAAAGAAGTGGGACGGCTCAGCCATCCCACTTCTTTTACCTTATCTTACTTGCCCATGTTCATCTGCGCAGCGACTTCTGCGGCGAAGTCTTCCTGCTTCTTCTCGATGCCCTCGCCCTTTTCAAAGCGGACAGCGTCGACGAACTTGACCTTGCCGCCAAGCTCCTTGGCAGCGGCAGCCATGTACTGCTCAACAGAGACAGCGCCATCCTTGACGAACGGCTGCTGGAGCAGGCAGTTCTCTTCGTAGAACTTGTTGATCTTGCCGGCAGCGATCTTTTCCTTGACCTGCTGGGGCTTGGAAGCCATCTTGGGATCGTTGTCCATCTGGGCAACGAGGATCTTCTTCTCTTCCGCGAGAACGTCCTCGGTCACGAGGCTCTTGTCCCAGAAGCGGGGGTTCAGAGCCGCGATCTGCATCGCGACGTCCTTGCCGATGGTGGTGGCGTCGATGCCGCCCTCAACCTCGAGGTTCACGAGAACGCCGATCTTGCCGCCCGCATGGACGTAGGAGACGGAGGTGTTCTTGTCGAAGCGCTTGAAGCGGCGGATCTGAAGGTTTTCGCCGATGGACATGACCTTCTCGGGAAGGACTTCGGAGACCTTGAGCTCGGTGCCGGGGTACTTGCACTCGGTCAGAGCGGCAACGTCAGCGGGGTTATCCTGCAGGACGACCTGGCAGATATCCTTGACGAACTCGACGAACGGAGCGGACTTCGCGCAGAAGTCGGTCTCGCAGTTGACCTCGACGACAGCGCCGACGCCGCACTTTTCGCA